>NZ_JAKUXK010000006.1:0-235308 GCF_026782865.1 Streptococcus mitis | reverse complement strand
GAACCACCTCCGTGATTACTACTGTGTTCCTGCTTCTGACGAGTAATTTCTTCTTTTGTTCGAACATTATCAGCATGTGCCACATCCTTAAGATAGACATAATACTTACCATCTACCTTAATCACATAGCCACCCTTGATTTCATTGACAATGTCTGAATCCTTTAACTGATAATTTGGATCTTTCATCAGCAGTTCTTCACTAATGATAGCATCATAAGGAACCTTGCCATTATAGTAATGATAATGGTCTCCATGAGAAGTCACATAACCTTGGTCCGTAATCTTGATAACGATTTGCTCGGCATTAATACCTTCTTTTTTACTGACTTCATCAGGTGTCAAATTTTCTGCCTTTTGGCTTGGTTGGTTACCATCGATGTATGAAACACGATTATTTTCTTTTACAGTTTGAGCTTGATGCAAACCTAGTTCATAAGCACAGACACTTAAAACAAGTGCTGCTGCTGACCCAGCTAGATATTTTTTATTGATTTTCATTCTTTCCTCACTTTAATTCTTCTGCTAAAATACTCATATTTTCTTCAAGGTTTTCTAGATAAGTCTTATCATTTTGTGGGTCTGCCTCTAAAGGATTCAGAGTTTTAAGACCAACACCTGTTGATTTGACAAGAGTTTCAGCTACTTTCGAAGAAGCATTACTTTCTGTAAAAATCGTTTTAACCTTATAGGTTTTAACAAATTCCTGAATTTCTGTTAGTTGTCTTGGACTTGGTTCTTGTTCTGGAGAGATACCTGCAATACCAAGTTGATTGAGTCCAAATCGCTTAGCTAGATAAGAAAAGGCTGTATGTTGTGTTACAAATGTTTTCTGACTCGCTTTTTCAAATTTAGGCTGGAATTTCTTAGTCAATTCTTGAGCTTTTTTGATAAAGGCTTGCGCATTTTTTTGATAAGTTTCTTTATGCTCACTATCAACCTCTGAAAGTTTATCAGCGATAATTTGGGCTTCTTCTCCAGCTTTTTCAGGATCTAGCCAAGTGTGAGGGTCATAAAGCGTTTTTTCATCAACTCCATCACCTGCGTCCACATCTTCTAATCCAGGAACACGATCCAATGTCATTCCTTCAGAAGCCTCTAAAACCTTAACTTTGGATTTTTTAAGATTGGGATCCAGACTTCCTGCCCAAGATTCGAGCGTATGCGAATGGTAAACAAAGACATCTGCATCATAGATGGCTGCAATATCATTTGCTGAAGGTTCAAAGGAGTGAATTCCGCTACTTGACTGAATCATTCTAACATCATTCAAGTCACCAGATACATCCTTGACCATGGCATAGATAGGGTAAAAACTGGTCACAATTTTCATCCCTTTACCTGACTGGCTTTCCTTTTGACCACAAGCAGCTAAACACAAAAGAAAGACACTTAACAACACTAAAAACAAATTTTGTTTCTTCATAAAAACTCCTTAACTAGTTATTTAACTAGTTAATATTCTACTCCAATTTTTTTTATTGTCAAGCATTTTATGAACTAGTTAATAGATTTTCTGATTTTAAACTATAAAAAGTCCTTGCAACTTAGTTGCAAGGACTTTTCGATTAATCAAAGTTAACGTATTCTTTTTGAAGTTCAAGGACTTCTTCCATTGTTGAACACTCTGTAAGGGCACGGTTAGCGTACTCTTCCATCTTAGCAGTGTCCAATTTCTTCATCAAGCTACGTGTACGAAGTACAGATGTTGCTGACATAGAGAACTCATCCAAGCCCATTCCGACAAGAAGTGGAACAGCTTTTTGGTCACCAGCCATCTCACCACACATACCAGCCCATTTACCTTCAGCGTGAGCTGCCTTGATAACGTTATTGATCAAGCGAAGGATTGATGGGTTATATGGTTGGTAAAGGTAGGAAACTTGCTCGTTCATACGGTCTGCTGCCATTGAGTATTGGATCAAATCGTTTGTACCAATTGACATGAAGTCTACTTCTTTTGCAAATTGGTCTGCAAGCATCGCTGCTGCAGGGATTTCAATCATGATACCAACTTGGATGTCATCCGCAACTGCAACACCTTCAGCAAGAAGATTTGCTTTTTCTTCTTCATAAACTGCTTTAGCTGCACGGAATTCTTTCAAAAGGGCAACCATTGGGAACATGATACGCAATTGACCGTGTACAGAAGCACGAAGAAGAGCACGGATTTGAGTGCGGAACATTGCATCTCCAGTTTCAGAAATAGAGATACGAAGGGCACGGAATCCAAGGAATGGGTTCATTTCGTGTGGCATATCGAAGTAAGGAAGTTCCTTATCTCCACCAATATCCATTGTACGAACAACCACTGGTTTACCATTCATTCCCTCAAGAACAGCCTTGTATGCTTCATACTGCTCATCTTCAGTTGGGAAGTCTTGAGAATCCATGTACAAGAATTCTGTACGGTAAAGTCCAACAGCTTCTGCACCGTTGTTGTTAACACCTTCAACGTCTTTTGGAGTACCGATGTTAGCAGCCAACTCGAAGTGTTTACCGTCAGCAGTCACTGTTTGAGCATCTTTCAAAAGTGCCCATTCAGCTTTTTGTTTAGCATAAGCTTCACCAGCTGCTTTAAATTCTGCTGCTTGTTCATCTGTTGGGTTGATAATTACTTCACCAGTAATTCCGTTAACGGCAAGGATATCACCGTCTTTCACCACTTCAGTGATGTTATTTGTTCCCAATACAGCTGCAATTTCAAGTGTACGTGCCATGATAGCTGAGTGGCTTGTACGTCCACCGATATTTGTTACAAAAGCTTTTACAAAGTTTTTGTCCAATTGAGCTGTATCAGATGGTGTCAAGTCATGCGCAATGACGATTACTTCTTCATTGATAGAAGCTGGGTTTGGCAATTTCTTACCAAGAAGATTTGCCAATACACGTTTTGTCACGTCGCGGATATCCGCTGCACGTTCTTGCATATATGGGTTGTCTTCCATGCCTTCAAAGATAGTGATGAACATGTCAGTCACTTCTTTAAGACCTGCTTCAGCATTGACTTTCTTAGCACGGATTGTTTCTTTAATCTGACCAATCAATTCTGGGTCAGCAAGAACCATCAAATGAGCGTCAAAAACTTGAGCCGCTTCTTCACCAAGCGTACCTACAGCTTTCTCACGGATAAGAGAAAGCTCGTTTTGAGAAGCTTCAAGAGCTACATCCAAACGAGCCTCTTCTGCGTTTGTATCTTCGACTGAAACAGTCTCGAATGACAAATCCGGTTGAACGAGTAGATATGCTTTTGCAACTGCAACACCATCAGATGCTGCGATTCCTTTAAGCATTTCTGTCATTTTCCTTATGCCAATCCTTCTTTTTCCATTGTTTCTGAGATTGCAGCGATAGCATCATCTGCATCTGCACCTTCAGCTGAGATAGTTACGTCAGCACCTTGGCCAACACCAAGACTCATAACACCCATGATTGATTTAAGGTTAACTGATTTACCTTTGTACTCAAGAGTGATATCTGAAGCAAATTTGCTAGCAGTTTGTACCAACAATGTTGCTGGACGTGCGTGAATACCTGTTTCTGCCACTACGTGGAAATCTTTAGAAGCCATAGTTTGACTCTCCTTTTGTTCTTTCTTTTTTTGAGTTATATGTGATAACCCTTACAATTTGGTATTATATCATCTTCTAGGATTTTTTTCAAGCATTTTATGGGATTTATTCGATTTCCTTTCAGATAACTTGCTGAAAATCTTCTATCTTATGTAACAAAACACAGGATATAGTTTTTCAAAAAACAAATTATATGATAATTATCACTATTTCACAAAAACAAACACTACATATTGTGTTTTGTTAGGTTATGTAGAAAAACAGACCACTATATTTAGTTTTAAATCATTGACAAAAATTTATTTTCTGATATACTAGGATAGAATTAAATTTTAAAGAGGAGTTACACAATGGTAACCGTTTATTCTAAAAACAACTGTGTTCAATGTAAGATGACCAAGCGTTTCTTGGACAGTAATAATGTCACTTATCGTGAAATCAATCTTGATGAGCAACCTGAGTACATCGATCAGGTTAAAGAGCTCGGTTTCAGCGCAGCTCCTGTTATCCAAACACCAACTGAAGTCTTTTCAGGTTTCCAACCAGGAAAACTGAAACAATTAGCATAATCTTAGTACACCATCCAGAAGAAACTGCTTCTAGGGCTAACTTAGAAGCCTTTCTTTTGTAATTAGATAAGGGAAATTTTATGGGATTAAAACATCTTGAGGACGTGACTTACTTCCGTCTCAATAACGAAATCAACCGTCCTGTCAACGGACAAATCATGCTTCATAAAGATAAGGAAGCCTTGGATGCTTTCTTTAAAGAAAATGTAGTTCCAAACACTATGATTTTTGATTCAATCAAAAATAAAATAAACTACCTCATTGAACACAACTACATCGAAACAGCCTTTATCAAGAAATACCGTCCAGAATTCTTGGAAGAATTGTCGCAATTTATCAAAGACCAAAACTTCCAATTCAAGTCTTTCATGGCTGCCTATAAGTTTTACAATCAATATGCCTTGAAGACAAACGACGGTGAATATTATCTTGAAAGTATGGAAGACCGCGTCTTCTTTAACGCTCTTTATTTCGCTGATGGCAATGAGGCTGTCGCAATCGATATTGCCAATGAAATCATCCACCAACGCTACCAACCTGCTACTCCTTCCTTCTTGAATGCTGGACGTGCTCGCCGTGGGGAGTTAGTATCTTGCTTCCTAATCCAAGTAACTGATGATATGAACTCTATCGGACGTTCTATCAACTCAGCTCTTCAACTTTCACGTATCGGTGGTGGTGTGGGAATTACCCTCAGCAACCTTCGTGAAGCTGGTGCACCTATCAAAGGCTATGAAGGAGCTGCTTCAGGTGTCGTTCCAGTTATGAAGCTTTTCGAAGATAGCTTCTCTTACTCAAACCAATTGGGTCAACGTCAAGGTGCCGGTGTTGTTTACCTCAATGTCTTCCACCCAGATATCATCGCCTTTCTTTCAACTAAGAAAGAAAACGCCGATGAAAAAGTTCGTGTAAAGACCCTTTCACTTGGTGTTGTAGTACCCGATAAATTCTACGAATTAGCACGTAAAAATGAAGAAATGTATCTCTTCAGTCCATACTCAGTAGAGCTTGAATACGGTGTGCCATTTAACTACATCGACATCACTGAAAAATACGATGAGCTAGTCGCAAATCCAAATATCCGCAAGACAAAAATCAAGGCGCGTGATTTGGAAACTGAAATCTCTAAATTGCAACAAGAGTCTGGCTACCCTTATGTAGTCAACATTGATACGGCTAACCGTGCAAACCCTGTTGATGGTAAGATTATCATGAGTAACTTGTGTTCTGAGATTCTTCAAGTTCAAGAACCAAGCTTGATCAACGATGCTCAAGAATTCCTTCAAATGGGAACGGACGTTTCATGTAACCTTGGTTCAACCAACGTAGTCAACATGATGACTTCACCTGACTTTGGTCGTTCTATCCGTGCTATGGTTCGTGCCCTTACTTTCGTTACAGATAGTTCACACATCGTAGCTGTTCCTACCATCGACCACGGAAATAGCCAAGCTCATACCTTTGGTCTTGGTGCCATGGGACTTCACAGCTACCTTGCCCAACAATTGATTGAATATGGGTCACCTGAGTCTGTTGAGTTTACTAGCATCTACTTTATGCTTATGAACTACTGGACTTTAGTTGAGTCAAACAATATTGCGCGTGAACGTGGTATCACCTTCCACAACTTTGAAAAATCAGACTATGCTAACGGAAGCTACTTCGACAAGTATGTGACTGGCGAGTTTGTTCCAAAATCAGACCGTGTTAAAGAACTCTTCAAAGATGTCTTTATCCCAAGTACCGCTGACTGGGCTGAACTGCGCGACAAGGTTCAAGCAGATGGTCTTTACCACCAAAACCGCCTTGCTGTAGCGCCAAATGGTTCTATCAGTTACATCAATGACGTTTCTGCTTCTATTCACCCGATTACACAACGTATCGAAGAACGTCAAGAAAAGAAAATCGGGAAAATCTACTACCCTGCTGCTGGCTTGTCAACAGAAACCATTCCTTACTACACTTCTGCTTACGACATGGATATGCGTAAGGTGATTGATGTCTATGCTGCTGCAACTGAGCACGTGGACCAAGGACTTTCACTCACCCTCTTCATGCGTAGTGACATTCCAAAAGGTCTTTATGAATGGAAGAAGGAAAATAAGCAAACGACACGTGACTTGTCTATCCTTCGTAACTATGCCTTTAACAAGGGTATCAAGTCTATCTACTACGTCCGTACCTTTACAGATGACGGTGGAGAAGTCGGTGCCAACCAATGTGAAAGCTGTGTGATTTAATCTTTGCTTGAGGAAACTACATTTTCTCAGATAAGTATTCATTCACCCTGCTAAACTAAACTGGAATAAGCATCTATACTATGAAATAACAAAAAGTCGGGCTTCCGACTTTTTGTGCGATACTCCTCTAGAATTATGATAAAATAGAAGTAATTGTGAGTTCGCAATACTAAACACAGAAAGAGATTTCAAAATGGAAACTTACTACAAAGCCATTAACTGGAATGCCATCGAAGATGTCATCGACAAATCAACTTGGGAAAAACTGACGGAGCAATTCTGGCTTGATACACGTATTCCTTTGTCAAATGACTTGGATGACTGGAGAAAGCTATCAAATGTAGAAAAAGACTTGGTTGGAAAAGTCTTTGGTGGTTTAACCCTTCTCGACACTATGCAATCTGAAACAGGGGTTCAAGCCCTTCGCGCAGACATCCGTACCCCCCATGAGGAAGCTGTTTTCAATAACATCCAATTTATGGAATCTGTCCACGCAAAATCTTACTCATCAATCTTTTCTACCTTGAATACTAAGGCTGAGATTGAAGAAATTTTCGAATGGACCAATACCAATCCTTACCTACAAAAGAAGGCTGAGATTGTCAACGAAATCTACCTAAACGGTAGCCCACTTGAAAAGAAAGTTGCCAGCGTCTTCCTCGAAACCTTCCTCTTCTACTCTGGTTTCTTCACTCCCCTCTACTATCTCGGTAACAACAAACTAGCCAACGTCGCAGAAATCATTAAATTAATTATTCGTGATGAGTCTGTTCACGGAACCTACATCGGTTATAAATTCCAACTTGGTTTCAATGAATTACCTGAAGAAGAGCAAGAAAAACTCAAAGAATGGATGTACGACCTGCTCTATACTCTTTATGAAAACGAAGAAGGCTACACAGAAAGCCTCTATGACGGTGTTGGTTGGACGGAAGAAGTCAAAACCTTCCTTCGCTACAATGCCAATAAAGCTCTCATGAACCTGGGACAAGATCCACTCTTCCCAGACTCAGCAGATGATGTCAACCCAATCGTTATGAACGGTATTTCAACAGGAACTTCCAACCACGACTTCTTCTCTCAAGTCGGAAATGGTTACCTCCTTGGTGAAGTTGAAGCCATGCAAGACGATGATTACAACTACGGTTTAGACTAATTCAATTATCCCAGAACTGATAACAAATATCATGGTTTGTTTAAAACAACCATGATATTTTTGTTTTTGTTTTCTTTTGTTTTTTAAATTGATTGATTGATTGAATACTTTATGATAAAATAGTAATAGAAATAGAGGTGATAACGATGTTAAAGCAGGAAAAACTAGATAATATTCTAGAAACGGTGAATACAAAGGGAACTATTACTGTAAAAGAAATCATGACTCGCTTGGATGTATCAGATATGACTGCTAGACGCTACTTGCAAGAGTTAGCTGACAAAGATTTACTTGTTCGTGTGCACGGGGGAGCTGAAAAAATTCGCACAGGTTCTATTTTAAATAATGAACGTTCCAATATTGAAAAACAAAGCTTACAGATTGCAGAAAAACAAGAAATTAGCCGTTTTGCAGGCCATTTAATCGATGAAGGTGAAACCATTTTTATCGGTCCAGGGACAACCTTGGAATCTTTTGCCCGTGAACTTCCAATTGATAATATTCGTGTTGTAACAAACAGTTTACCAGTCTTTCTCATCCTAAACGAACGAAAACTAACAGATTTGATTTTAATCGGTGGAAACTACCGCTCTATCACTGGAGCCTTTGTAGGAACACTAACCTTGCAAAACTTGGCCAATTTACAATTTTCTAAAGCCTTCGTTAGCTGTAATGGTATTCAGGACAATGCGATTGCGACCTTTAGTGAAGAAGAAGGTGAATCCCAACGCATCGCCCTCAACAATTCCAATAAAAAATACTTACTAGCTGACAATAGTAAGTTCAATAAATTTGATTTTTATACCTTCTACAATATCTCTGATATTGATACCATCGTTTCAGATTCTAAACTGAGCAAAGAAACCTTCGACCAACTTTCAAAACAAACAAAAATTATTCTTTCTAAACCATAAAACTGAGGATTGATAAAATATAAAATGCGTCACATCAAGAAAATAAGAATCTTGATATGACGCATTTTTTGATAAAGATTTTTACAAAGAGTTTCCTACTTTATGATTGTTGAAACGGCATAAAATCTGAATCAAAGGAGATATTATCCCATTCTTCAGGATTGATAAAATTTAAAAACAGATTTTTAAATTCTTCCAGCTCATAGTCTGAATGACAAATCCATTCTTTACCGGTAGAGACATACCATTTCCCAAGTTTTTTCAGCTCCTCATTAGTCAAACAAGGTATTTGAGAACATTTATCAAAATTGATAATATAAACTTTTTCATAAATAGATTGGATAAAATCTTTGAACATCTTTTACCTCACTAGAATTCTATATCTAATGACTAATTCTACTAGTCTATAATCTGGCTTTCCGCTACTTTCTTGTACCAATGAGCTGATTTCTTAGGATAACGTTCTTGAGTTTCAAAGTCTACATAGAAGAGACCGTAACGTTTCTCATATCCATTTGACCATGAGAAGACGTCCATCAATGACCAAATGAAGTAACCTTTTACATTAGCACCATCTGCAATCGCATCAGACAAGACCTCTAAGTGTTGTTTGACATAATCAATACGGCCATCATCGTAAACAGTGTTATCGACGAACTCATCTTTATAACCAAGTCCATTTTCAGTGATGTAAATCTTCTTGTAGTTAGGATAATCTTTCTTCACGCGCATGATTTGGTCATATAAACCCTGAGGGTAGATAATCCAATCCCAGTCCGTGCGTGGCACATAATCAGGAGCTACACGACGACCAACACCTTTGATTTGGTATTTAGAACTTCCTTTTTCACCCTTACCATTGTGGATGATTTCAGTTTCTCCATCAAAGGCTTCCATCCAGTCACTCATATAGTAATTGATTCCAAGGAAGTCGTTCAAGTCTTTTGCGGCTTCTAATGCTGTGAAATCTTCTTCACGAAGATCTAAGCTACCACCATTGGCAGCCAAGATAGCCTCTACCCCTGCCAGAGTCTTTTCAGAGTAGTGACCCAGATAAGTTGCATCCAAGATAAATTTGTTATGGATAATGTCCTCCAACTCTGCCGCAATAACATCTGCTGGATTTTCAGGATCCAAAGGATACTTAGTTGGCAGAGCGTGAACAACACCAATTTCACCTTTATAACCTTTATCTTTATATAGCTTGACTGCACGCGCATGAGACACCATCATATTGTGGTGCGATTGGAAGACTTTGGCAAGGTCGTACTGGATACCTGGAGGGAATTTCCCAACCAAGTATTGACCATCACCGATTGGCCCAATTTCATTAAAGGTTGTCCAATAGTTTACTTCTGGAAATTCTTCAAAACAGAAAGCTGCGTAGTCTACAAAGTGTTCAATATTTTCACGGTTTAAGAAGTCTCCATTTGAGTGGAGAGCTTCTGGCGTGTCAAAGTGATGAAGAGTTACAAAGGGCTCAACATGACGTTTGTGACACTCTGCAAATAGATTATGATAAAACTCAACACCTTTAGCATTTACTTGACCATAACCAGACGGGAAAATACGTGACCAGGCAATAGAAATTCGAATACCATTGACACCATACTCTTCTGCTAGCTTAAGGTCAACTGGATATCGATTGTAAAAATCACTAGCTGGCTCCGCAGTGTACCAGTAGTTATCTTCAAGATATTTATCCCACGCTACTGGTCCTTTACCATCAGTATGCGTAGCACCTTCTGCTTGATAAGCAGCTGTTGCGCCACCGAAAATAAAGTCTTTTGGTAATGTTTTTGTCATTTTTTTCACCTATTTCTTGATTTAAATAAAGTAAAAGTGAGAGGAGAGGAGTCAGTGAGCCATCCTTCTCCATCTCACTTCTTGTACCAAGTCACCGAATTGTGACATGAGGAGGTAAAAACGATATCTTTTTACCGACGAATTAATAAGGCGATTAGGAAATTCGCCATAGCGATTTCCGTAACGAGAGGAAACTATTTCATAGTCCCTATTATTAATCGAATTGTGACATGAGGAGGTAAAAACGATATCTTTTTACCGACGAATTAACAAGGCAATTAGGAAATTCGCCATAGCGATTTCCGTAACGAGAGGAGACTGTTTCACAGTTCCTAGCCTTAATCGAATTGTGACATGAGGAGGTAAAAACGATATCTTTTTACCGACGAATTAACAAGGCGATTAGGAAATTCGCCATAGCGATTTCCGTAACGAGAGGAGACTGTTTCACAGTTCCTAGCCTTAATCGAATTGTGACATGAGGATGTAAAAACGATATCTTTTTACCGACGAATTAACAAGGCGATTAGGAAATTCGCCATAGCGATTTCCGTAACGAGAGGAGACTGTTTCACAGTCCCTATCGTTAATCGAATTGAGCTTGTACAAATGCAAGAGCACCTTTTCCATCACGAGTTAATTTGATGTATTGAGCGCCTTCTGTTTTCGCAAGTTTAATACCGAGCTTATCTGTTTCTGCTTTCATATCTTCAAAGTTTGAAGCAACTTGAGGAGCTAGGATAACAAGATCAAACTCTGGCAACATTTCACGGTGAGCACCATAGCCACCTGCTGCTGCTTTCACAGGAACATTGTACTCTGCAGCTGCCTTGTTCAAAGCATTTGCAAGGAGACCACTTGTACCTCCACCAGCACAGAGAACGAGGACATTTGTTTCTTCAGTGATTGTATTTTGTGCTGCTTCTACACCCGCTTTCTCAAGAATAGCATCTGCTTTTGCAGTGTTGAAGTTTGCAGCAACTTTGTCTTTCAATTCATCATTAGATTTACCTGAACGCTCTTCTTCTAGAATTTGTTCATCATAGACCTTAATGAATGGATAGTAAATGACTACGTCAACTACGATTAGAAGGGCAGCAAGAATGAATGATAGAACTTGGAAGTTAGTACCAAGAACTAGACCTAGTGGAGCTGGGGTTGTCCATGGTAGATTAGCAGTAAATGAATTCATTCCAAGAGTTTCAATGAAGAATTTAAAGATCCAAACGTTTGCGATTGGAGCAAAGATAAATGGAATGAAGAAAATCGGGTTCAATACAAGCGGTGCACCAAACAAGATTGGTTCATTTACACCAAAGAAAGTTGGAACAACAGACGCACGTCCGATTGCACGGTTACGTTTTGATTTTGTTAACCACATGAACATGAATGGAACAACCAGTGTCGCACCAGTACCACCCATGGTAACGATAAACATTTGTGTACCAGAAGTAAGAATCTTGTCTGCATGCATCCCTTGTTGAAGAAGGTTCAAGTTGACTTCGGCATTTGCATAGGTAATAGCTGCGATTGCTGGTTCAACGATAGATGGACCATGTATCCCAACAAACCAGAAGAAGGCAAAGGCACCAAAGATAATGGTGATACCTAGATAACCATCAGCAGCAGAGAATAATGGTGCAAAGAATTTACCGATTGATTCAGCTACGCTTGCACCAACAAAATGACGAGCTAGTAAATCAAGAGCATAAAGTGAAACAACTGAGAGAGTGAATGGAATCACATCTTTAAAGACTTGTGAGATATTTGGTGGAACTTCGTCAGGCATACGAATAGTGACGTTGTTCTTAACACAAACCTTATAGATTGCTACGGTTACAAAGGCAGCAAGGAAGGCTGAAAGCAAACCTTTTGTCCCCAAGAATCCAGTAGCTAGACCATTTTCGATAGGATCAGCTGCCAACATCAACAAACCAACAATTGCTGCCAACAATGTTGACATATAGTTGATTTGATTAGTTTTCTCCATGCTACGGTTTACTGAGTCGGTCAATGACTTAGCTGTTGTACCAGCTACCAAGAGAGCCAGAATCCCCATTGAATAGCTATAAGGTTTCATCAGAAAGGCTACAACTTCATCAGACCATTTAAAACCCCATGAGTTTGGTACAAAGGCAATCAAGATAAAAATACTTGAGAAGAGAATAACAGGCATACCTGCAATGAAACCATCACGAATAGCACGAAGATAGATATTACGAGATAGTTTCTCAAAGAAAGGCTTTCCTTTCTCGATAAATGCAATTAATTTATTCATTACTTAACTCCTCTCTTATAGAGTTCGATTAAATGGTGCATCAAATCTTTTAATAAAATAGTTGTCATCAAGTGATCTTGACCATGCATCATGGTTACGCTATAAGCCAAATCCTCGCCAGCTGCTTCCTTGGTCAATAGACTTGTTTGCGCGTGGTGAGCCTCTGCAATACAGCTACCAGCTTCCTCTACCAGAGCGTCCGCTTTTTCAAAATCACCAGCTTCAGCAGCCTTCAAGGCTTCCAATAGTTTTGAACGAGCATCGCCAGCATAGGCTACGATTTCAAAACCTAACAATGTTACTTCTTCTCTATTCATGATAGAATTCTCCTTATGTATTTTTAATTAAATTTTTATGACAATAAACGTTGGATATGTAGAACTAGATAAACTCGTTCACTTTTATACAAATCAAGACCCGTATGTTGCATAATCACATCATAGATCTTGGAACCAATCTCGAATGCTTTTGGATAAGATTGTTTGATATGGTCTTCCATATCTAGAAGTGATTGATTATCATCTCTGGATCTATCCAAATAATCCAAGAAATAATTTAGATGTATCATAAAGCGATCATAGAAATGGTTATTCTTTTTAGTTCGTTGAATTGCATAGTCCGTTAAAACTTCTTCAACATTCCTGAGAATTTCTTTCCTCTTATCAATCGACTCCACAAGTTCCACTTCATTTTCGCCTTCGGCATTAATGAAATGATAAGCAATCCGAATAATTTCATCCTCAGGAAAATGATCTGCTAGCTTCTGACGGTAAATTTCAAATGCTTCATTTGCGATTTGAAAAGCGATAGGATACTTAGTGGAAATATCTGGCAGATTACTATCCTTGTACCTTCCTTGTGCTAGAGCTTGGTAAGAACAGTAAATATGATCTGTCAAGGTTACGTAGAGATACTCTTGAATCGGATAATGATATTTCTTTGAAAGCTTATCAATGATCTCATAAGTCACTGTGATAAAATCTAGCGGAACATCTTTGAGAAGAGCCATAAAGTTTTCTCTGGACTCTTCGGTCTTCATCCGAAAGATTTTCTCAACCTGATGTTCAGCAATCAAATCTCCCTTCCTCTTTCCAAATGCAATCCCCTTACCAATTACAATCACTTCTTCTCCTTTATCATTCCTGACAAGCGAAACATTGTGATTTATTGGATTTAGAATTCGATACATGTCAACCTCCTTTTAAATCTTAAAGGTATATGAGTACAAAAAATGACCACAAATGAACTAGAAAATCAGCCGATTTCTAATTCACCTGTGATCATGCCTAATATTACTTAGTAACACTCACCTTGTATTAACTTGTAACTGTATTTTATCATAATGCTGATAATTTGTAAACCCTTACGAAGAACTTTTTTATTTTTTTCCGCATGTTTTTATCGTCTCTTGTCTGGAAGAATAAACTGAAGGAAATAATAGCTAATAATTAAATCGCTGGGTTCTAACCTGGCTTCCTCCATGGAGCTTGTTATAAATTCAAGCTCAGGAAATTTTGATTGTGCCACCTGATTCATTTCTGGAGTCTCTTCTATCCCGATAAAACGAACTTCTTTTTTAGACTTGTGACGCTTGTATAATTTACCAATCAGATTACCCGTTGCAGAGCCTAGCTCATAACATAAGGAATGGTCACGAATAAAAAAATCGCTTAGATGACAAACAAGGTCATGTCCTTCATCATATAAAGAAATAGATTGTCTAACATGCTCATCAAAATGTTGAGCTACACCATTACCAAAACTCCATTGTGTTCCTTTTTGAATAACAATATCATTTCCAACTTCCATAGACTACGCCTCTTCTCCCTTAACTTTCCAGTTTACTAATACCAATGCTAACACAACCATCGAACCCCCAAGAACCAAATTCAATGTAAACAGCTCATGTAAGCCCATAATAGAAAAGATAGTTGAAAATACTGGAACTAAAAACAAGAAACTGCTAGCTACTGTTGCTCCCCTTTGTCCTAGACTATAAAACCACAGTCCAAACGAACCAACAGACGCAGGAATAATTAACCATATAAACCAAACCCAGCCCCAAAATCCTAAATTTAGAAAGTTATAACTTTCATGCACAGGTATTGAGAATAAGTAAAGGAATACCCCACCTAATAACAATTGCCAAGCCGTAAATATCCATGGACCGTTATCAAAAGGAATTTTCTTGGTGACAACTGTATTGATTGACCAACAAAATGAACCAAGTAAAGCAAACAAAGCACCTAAACTAAACGCAGATACATCTAGTCCAATACAAGTAACAACTCCAGCCACACCTAATACTAAGGCACTTATCTTCTGAATAGTCAATGTATCTTTTAACAAAAAATGTGCTAAGAAAGCTAACCAAAGAGGATTCGTAAATAAGATAATAGAAGACATCGATGATGACACATCATGAGCTAGGGCAAGATTAAGAAATCCCATGGTTCCAGCTGTCTGTAAGAGCCCGATAGTCACAACCAATATAAACCCCTTTATCTTGCTACCTTGACTTTTAGGGATGATAGTCCCTCCCTTGCCAAATAAAAACGATAATACCAACATCACTAACCCAGCAATAATAAATCGAACACCCCCAAGTAATAATGGAGGAGTCTTTTCAACTACTATGAGATATTTCCCAGTTGGAAAAGACGACCCCATAAAAAGTGTGGTAAGTAATATAGAAATCAAAAAAATAAAATTTGAACCTCGTTTCATTTTTGACCCTTCTTTCAAAAGATATTGATGATATTTTTTGTCTTTTATTCTACTCTTTTAAAAATGAATGTCAAGAGATTTATCAAAAAATTCCAAGATTATTTTTTTAAACTCCTATGTATTGAGAAAAAAACAAAAAAAGACTATACTGGTAATTGTGGATAATGATTATCTTTTTATATGGAGGTACAAACATGCGATTGTCATCAGGTTGGGAACAGTCAGTCTATGTCTTACTCATGTTAGATCAGCTCCCTGAAGGAAAATATATCAATACAATTTCCTTGAGTGAACGGCTAGAAGTTTCAGATTCTTATTTGAAAAAAATTATAAAACTATTAGACAACGAAGGATTGGTTAAATCCGTTAGAGGGAAAAATGGAGGCATTGCTCTTTCTAAACCTCTCAGTCAAATCACCTTTTACGATGTATTTGTAGCTATAGAAGGAAAAAACCGAATCTTTGAAAGTCAGAATCTTCTAAAAAAATTCTTAGGCAACGAGGAAAGTAAAAAAGCTAAAAGATGCGTCGTAACCAGCTCTCTTGATATTATTGAAAACACTTTAGTTGCAACCCTGACTTCTATTACACTCAGTCAGGTAGCCCATCAATCTGAGATTAACTATGATTTAACCGATATCAGAAATTGGATCAATAAATGCGAAAACTAGCTGAAGAAAAAATTCTTCAACTAGTTTTTATAAATCCTTGACAAATAATTTTACAAGGACTATACTATATTTGAAGATATAATATATCTTCTATATCGTCAACAATGATATTTCATTGCATGCTTTTGGATAGCTAAAGAAAGAAGGTTCTTATGAAAGTTATTTTAGCTACTGACCAAGATGGTTTCCAACTGAAAGAAACCGTCAAACACTATCTGCTTCATTCTGGTTATGAAGTAATTGACCTCAACTCTACACAAGGTTCTGCGGATTTCGTTGATTCTACTGTCAATGCTATTACAGAGTTTAGAAAATATAAGCAAGCTCGTGCTATTCTTTTTGACAAGTTTGGACATTCTTTTATGCCTGCTAATAAATTTAAAGGTATTATCTGCGCCGCTGTTTCCGATGAACACTCTGCCATGATGACTATTCGACACAATTCTACTCCAATCATTACAATTGGTTCTGGAATTACAGGTGATATTTTAGCAGTTGAAATAGTCAAAGCCTTTCTTGAGCACAACTATGATTCTGGTCGTCACCAAGTTCGCATTGATATGCTGAACAAGCTCTGCTAGGAGGTATTCCCATGAAAATTGCTCTCGGTTGTGATCACATTGTAACAGATGTGAAGATGAAGATTTCAAAACACCTAAAAGAACAAGGCCATGAAATCATTGATGTTGGTACTTATGATTTCGTCCGTACTCACTATCCTATTTATGGTCGCTTAATTGCAGAGGAGGTCGTCAATAGACGGGCTGACTTTGGAGTCGCCCTTTGCGGTACAGGTGTTGGAATTGCTGTATCTGCTGATAAAGTTCCTGGAACTCGAGTTGTACTTGTCGGAGATGTTGCGACTGCTCGTTCCGCTCGTGAAAATCTCAATGCTAATATTGTTGCTTTCGGTGGTGCAATTCTAGGTATCAATTTCATTAACAACATTGTAGATGAATTTATCAATACCAAGTACAAACCAAATCCTGAAAAAGAGGAATTGATTGCGAAAATTGATAAACTATCTGAAGTGAGCCCAGATGTAGCTGCCAATGATCATATCTTCGATGAAGAGAATGCCAAGTGGAATCGTGGAGAATATCACGATTAACTTGCATTCCTTCTTATATATTTTATCTAACCTTGAGGATAACTAACTCAAGGTTATTTTTACGTCATCAAAAAAGTCTAGAGATATTTCTATCCCTAGACTGAAGTTTTTTTCGCAATTTGAGTGCTACACGCGTTCTTTCCATGAAGTCGCTGTTGTTTGAAGAACTTTGTTGAGTTCATCAATATTTTCAAATCCAGTTGTACGAAGCCATTCGCGAGCTGCTACTTCACCATCTTTGATGTAAGCTTCAACTGATCCAGCCCATGTAGCACGGCCACAAAGAACTCCGTTAAAGTTTGCACCTGATTCATGAGCAAATACAAGAGTATCTTGGAAGAGTTTAGCTGATACACCAGCACTCAAATAGATGTATGGCAAGTCAGTTGCTTCATCTTGAGCTTTGAAGAAGGCTGCAGCTTCTTCACGTGTATAAACCACTTCACCTTCAGCGAAGCCTTCAACATATTTAATGTTAACAGGAACTTCTACTTTCAAGACATCAATGTTAAAGCGTGGGTCTGAGAAGACTTTCATAGCACCGATAACTTTGTGTGGTTTTACTTTAGCGTATTCTACAGAACCTGCGTCAGCAATTTTTTCATCGTAAGCAAGAATTTCAAGGAAGAATGGGATATCTTCAGCCACACATTCAGAACCGATACGTTCGATGTAAGCTTGTTTTTCTTGGTTGAGTTCGTCTGAGCTATCTACGTCATAGTAAAGCAAGAATTTAACTGCATCTGCACCTTCTTCTTTAATACGTTTTGCAGACCAAACATCCAAGCAGTCTGGCAAGCGTTTTGTGCTTGTTGTGTCATAACCTGTTTTTTCATAAGCAAGGAGAAGACCAGCTTTTTCATCAAGAGCTTTAGTTGCTGGAAGTCCATACTCAGGGTCAAGAAGCATAGATGAAGCGTATTTAGTCAATTCATCTGCTACCAAAACTTTAAGTTCTTCCATTTGAGCCACAGTTGGTTCTTCTGTTTGGTGTTGAGCCATGAGGCGTTTCAAAGCACCACGTTGGTCAAATGCAAGAGCTGAGATGATACCATTTTCATCAGAAAGTTTTTCTAAGCGTGCACGTTTTTGTTCTGTTAAAGCCATTTTATACCTCTTTTACTATTAATTGATCATATAGAGCTTGATAGTTGGCCATGTTGACATGACCAGTCATTTTTTCTTGAGCATTGAGCATACCAAGGACATTTGCCTTGATGAGTAATTCTGCATCCGATTCTTTGTGAAGAAGTCCTGAAGAAATTCCTGCCACAGTAGAGTCTCCAGATCCAACAGGATTTACCACCTGAATTCTAGGAATATCTACCTTGTAGAAAGTGTCACCATGTTTGGCAAAGGCACCGTTGGCACCAAGCGAAACGATAATCCATTCAATCCCTGCAAACAAAGGTTCTTGAAGGACTTCTTTTAATTCATCCAAATCTTCAGAAACTTCTCTTCCAAGAAGCTGAGATAATTCCTCATTATTTGGTTTGATGACTGTTGGTTTATGTGGTGATTCAAGAACCGCCTGAAGTGCTGCACCAGAGCAGTCCAAGACAACAGGCTTGCTAGCTTGATTAGCAAGTTCTACCAAGCTTGCGTAGTAATCAACTGGAAGGCCAGCTGGCAGACTACCTGAGATAGCTACTACTTCAACTGACTCCAAGAGTTTTTTGAAATGTTCCAAAAACTCTTGACCTTCCTGTTCCAATACTTCAGGACCTTTTTCAAGAACTTCTGTTTGGTTGTCTCCGTGAAGAATAGCGATACAGTTACGAGTTTCTCCCTGAATTGAGAAGAAATCTTTCTTTACTTGATTATCGATATTTTCAACCAAAAACTCACCAAGTTTACCACCCACTAAACCAGTAGCAAGAACAGAATCCCCAAATTCTGAAAGTACTCGGGTAACATTGAGTCCCTTACCACCAGCCGTTTTGGTTACATCCACCACACGATTGACAGTATCAATCTTCAACTCATCCAAGGGATAGGAAATATCAATGGATGGGTTCATTGTGACTGTTAAAATCATAGGTCACCTCTTAGTCGTGGTATTCTCCGCGATCCCATTTTTCAAGGAATTCAGTGAAGAAGTTTGCGTCTGTTTGTTGAGCATTATGACTTTCAACGTGTTCAATTTTCGCAATCAATTTTTTGTTTTCTTCAGTTGGTTTGTATTCAGCATGGATGAAAGCTTCGATGATATCACACATGAGCAATTCTCCAGTAATTTTACCACCAAAACCGATAACGTTAGCGTTCAATTGTTCTTTAGCATAAAGAGCTGTTGTCATATCACGAACCAAGGCAGAACGAACACCAGGAACTTTATTTACAGCGTTGTTGATACCAACACCTGTACCACAGATACATACCCCAAGATCAGCTTGACCGCTAGTTACAGCTTCACCAACTTTTTTACCAAAGATTGGGTAGTGAGTACGTGTGTGGTCATAAGTACCAAAGTCAATGACTTCATATCCTTTTGATTTCAAAAATTCTGAAACCGCCATTTTTTCATCTGTTACGATGTGGTCACATCCAATTGCAATTCTCATTTTTAACTTACCTTTCTTACTGTAATCTAATTAGCACATTTTGTTCAACATGTCGACACGAATTTGGTGACGACCACCGTCGTATTTACCGTTAACAAATCCTTTAGCGATATTTTTAGCCAATTCATCACCAACAAGTTGTGCACCCATAGTGATCATACGTGAGTTGTTGTGGCCACGAGTCATATAAGCTGAACGTTCGTCAGATACTTCTGCAGCAACCATTCCTTTGATCTTAGTTGCAACCATAAATGGACCAGCTCCATAAGCATCAATCACGATACCAAGGTTTTGTTCTTCTTTGTTTACTTCTGCAGCAACAGCAAGAGTCACATCAACAAAGTCTTGACCTTCAGCTGTAACATCCACAACGTGGAAATTTTCTTTTTCCAAGAAGTCTTTCACAACTTCTTTCAATCTCAAACCTGCAGCATCTGCACCGATAACAATAGACATATTGTATACTCCTTTTTATTTTTCTAGGCTAGTAAAACCTTTTATAGTTAGCAGTTTACCTACAAAAGCTTTCTAGCAGTTTATTGACAAATTGGATTGAATGAGATGAATGACACCTTATTCAAGTTTAGGAAACCAGTTCCCTAGAAATAATCTTTCTCCACGCAAGAGAATATAACAATTGATTATTTGTTTGTTACAAACATAATATACTCCTATTTCCTGAAAAAGTCAACAGTTAATGTTTGTTTTTGTGTTTTATTTTTTAATCTAAAAAATTTCGATGTCAAAACCAATTTGATCCACTTGACCAGGTTCTAGGAGACGAACATTCTTCTTATCTTCTAGATGATCTCCTTCTTCAAGGGATGTTGACAAGCCAGACCATGGTTCAAAAGCAATGAAAGGACCTTTATTCAAAGTTGACCAGATAATGAGATTTGGAAACTCTGCAAAGTGCACTTTCAATCCCTTATCATGTTTACGAGAACGAAGGGCAATTGTTCTAGATTGCAATTCATCTAAGGTGACTGCATCTGTGCTGAAAAGATCATAATTAAGATCTAATTCTTTTTGACCCTCTAGCCATGGACTTCTATCTTGAAAATCCAGCATACCTGTTTCTGGGAAAGGGCGTGGAACAGAGCAAGTCTCTTCTTTCTCAAACTCTAAATAGTAGTCTTCATAGACTTCATCATCCAGTAGAGGACAATTAAAGCCTGGATGTCCACCAATAAAGTAAGGCATGACCTTGCTAGTTTCTTTATTGAAAATCTTGTATTGAGTCCGTACTGTCTTACCAGTAAGGATATAAGTGATTTCTAGGCGGAAATGATAAGGGTAGTTTTGATAGCTATTCTCATCGTCTTCAATTGCAAAAGTTACACTATTATCTGTTTGTTCAACTAATTCAAATTCTTTCTTACGAACCAAACCATGACGAGGAATCTTTCCTTTGCTTTCTTGTCCCTTCTCATCTATATAGAGGGCTGTATCCTCTCTCAAAGAACCACAAATGGGGAAGAGAACAGGAGCTTGTCCACTCCAATAAGTGGCATCCCCTTGCCACAAATACTCCAGTCCCTCAGCATCTTTTATAGAAGAAAGAGCCCCACCAAAACTGTTAAATTGAACACTTAATTGTTCTGATTTTAATTCAATTACCATTATTTTCTCCGATTTCTTGATAGTTTATAAAAAACTAGGCTGTCACTCCTAAAAGGTATGACAACCTAGTTTCAACAATTTACATTTTATAGGAGTGCATTATTTTGCTTTTGCTGCGTACTCTTCGTTACGTTTGATCATTTGTTTTCTGTACCAAGCAAAGATACCGATATAGAATACAAGGAAGACTACAGCACCAAGGATTGCTTTGATATCACCAGTTGTAGTGTTACCAATTGTCCAACCAAGAAGTTTTTCGATTGGTCCTTCAAGAGTTGAGTGAGTAATCAATTGAGTTTGACTCACACCTGCTGGGAAGGCACCTACACCTTTAGCAAGCTCTGTTGCAAATGGTGCAATAAGTGTACCTGAAAGAAGGAAGAGTGGCAACAAGAGTGTTCCGAAGATAATCATACGGAGCAATTTACCACGTGTTACAACCAAGAGAGCTGGAGTAACACCCATAGCGATGATACCTGCAAGTGGCAAGATACCATTTCCGACTTTTGAAAGAAGCACAGCTTCAACCAACATGATTGGTGCAAGTACGTTTGCACAAGCCCAAACTTCAGCACGACCAGCGATGAAAGGCCAGTCAAGACCGATGTTGAATTTACGTCCTTGAAGACGTTTAGTAGCGACGTTTGTAATACCTTGTGAAAGTGGCTCTACGGCAGCGATGAACCATGAACCGATAAGTGAGAAGAGTTCCAAAGATACACCAGCTGTCAAACCAAGAGACAACCAACCTTTAATAACTAATTGCCAGTTTGATGCTTCTTCTACTCCAGCAACTGGATGTGGGGTACCCATCAAACCGATAACGATACCAAGGATGAAACCGATGAAGAATTTAGATCCCCAGAAACCGATTTTCTTGTTCAATTTAGCAGCATCAAAGTCATATTTATCTAGACCTGGGAAGAATTTTTCAAAAATCTTATCCAAAACCATGATAACTGGGTTCATCATGTAGTTCATGTGAGTTGAAGTCATTGGTGATGAACTTGGTGCGTTAAGAAGGTCATCAAATGTAGGTTTCATCAAATCAGAGTTGATGATTTTAAGAACACCTACAAGGACAACTGCTGCAGTTGCGATGAAGAGAGAAACCCCTTGGCTAACTCCATTGTTATCAGCATACCATTTAATCAAAAGACCTGTGATAGACAAGTGCCAGATATCGAAGATATCGACGTCGAGTGTATCAGTTTTCTTCATAGCAAGCATCACTACATTGACAATCAACATGATGAGCAAGAAGTAAAGTGTCCAAGCAGATCCCCAAGTGATTGTAGCAAGTGGTGCCCAACCAACGTCAGTGATGTTCAATTGAATACCAGTATTTTCAACGAATTTTGCAAGTGATGCTGAGAAAGCACCATTTAACATACCGATGATAGCACCGATACCAGTAAGAGCGATGGCAAGTTTGATACCACCTTCAAGCGCTTTGGAGAATTTCACTCCAAAAAGTAAAGCCAATACTGTCAAAATGATCAGCATGATGATCGGTCCACCCATTTCCAAGATAGGTTTGAACAGCTTATTGGCTAGTTCGATAATGACATCCATAATAGTTCCTCCCGTTTTTTGTGTTATATGAATGTTGACAAATTAAAATTAGCTTAATCCGTTTTCTTTGATAGCTGCTTCAATATTATCAAATACTGGAGCACTCATAGCTGGGATACGGAATAAGATTGGTCCAGCTTCGATAACTGGAATACCTGGGTCAAAACCAAGATCTGTTGCAGCAATTGGTGTAAAAATATCATAACCTTTCATAAGGTCTTCGTTAACATCTTTTACCATAACTGCATCACAGTGAACATCAAAACCGCGGTTTGAAAGTTCTTCTTCAAGAGCACTTTTAATTTGGTGGCTTGAGTTAACACCTGCACCGCAGGCAGCAAGAATTTTAATCATATAGATTTCCTCCGATTTAATATTTTTAATAGACAAGATTATACAGTTGCTTCAGCTATATAAGCGTAGATAGCTTCTGGTTCAGAAATTTTAGCCAAATCTTCCAAATGACCATTTCCTGTAAAGAAGTCCATCAACTGAGCAAGAATGTTCGTTTGACTTGAACTTGAGTTATTAATGATAAAGAAGAGCAAGGATACTTCTACTTCCTTATCTGGCGCAATCATATTGTGGAAAGTCACTGGTTTTTCTAATCGAACGACCACAACTTTTTCGGCAAGATTATGAATTGTATCTGTATGAGGAATAGCCACATTCGGCAAATCCTTACCCAAAAATTCCATATCTAAGCCAGTTGGGAATGACTTTTCACGCGTGATCAAGGCTTCACGATAGGTTGGAGTTACGATTTCTCGTTCTTCCAATAAAGTTGCAACCTGATCAAAGAGTTGTTCTTGATTATCCGCTTCTAAGCAAAACACAAGGTTTTTGTCAAAGAAATGATCTAATCCCATAAGGTTTTCCCTTCTTTCCATTAACTTTATGCTATAAGTATAACACTATATGAAATCGTTGTCAATAATTTTCTGTTGTTTTTTGTTCATTTTTTGTTTTTTTTATATTTAACAACCATATTTCAAACAATTATTAAAAATATCAAACTAAAGTGAAGTAAAAAAACATCCGACTATTCAGCCAGATGTTGGAATCTTTAATTTTCGTTTTTAAGAATTTCTTCTAATTTATGGTAGTCTTGGACACTATCGATTTCATAGATGCTATTGCCTTCTAATTCTTCAACATAGACATCCAGTTCTTTGATATTATCCTTAACCATATTGTCCCAATAGAGATCAACAAATTCACCACTTGCATAAGCCTTATCGATAAAGCTGACAATCTTTTCTGCAGTTGGAGCGTCCCAGAAGGATACACCACTAAGAATGCGACCTGCCTTACTATCAACAGTAATGTCTTGAACCTTATAGTCATCTCCATAGACCAAGAACCATTCGTTGGTACAATCTTCACGATAGACACTAAAATAAGTCGAACGAGTCAAATCATTGCGGAACATATTTTTAAAGAGATAATTATCGGCATCAATAACATAGCTGTTAGCTAATTCTTCTTTTACAAGATAGAGAGAGTAAAAGTTATTGTAGTCAGCGTATTTATCATTGAAGACGAGGCGAACACCATATTTCTCTTTCAAGTAATCGAATTGTTCTTTAAGGTAACCAACAATGATGATGATGTCATTGATTCCTTTTTCTTTTAAAAACTCAATTTGGTATTCAATCAAGGGTTTTTGATTAACCTGAACCAAGGCTTTAGGGGTATTTTCAGTCATAGGACGCAAGCGAGTTCCCAATCCCGCTGCTAAGATGATGGCTTTCACACGAATCTCCTTTATTCTTTAATAATAATATAAACTCCAGCAATGACTACAAGTGACGTAATAATTGTCAGCATATCTAGCGGTGCACCCAAGAAAACAACTGCAAACAAGACTGTCCAAACTACATAGCTCACGTTCAAACCTGTAGCCTTGGCTGGTTGCAAGCGATTGATAGCGATATAATAAGCCAAGTAAGAAATCATATCAAAGGCTGCAAAGACAATCATAAGACCTAGTAATTGTCCATTGGTTACTTCTGCAAATGACTGATGAGAGAAGAGTACAATCACAAGATAAGACAAGAATGAAGTCACTTGACGGATTAAGAGGGCTTCGATTTCACTTAATTCACTTTCCATAGCAAAAGAGCTGAGAACACTCTCACTTCCCCATGCAATAGCACAAACCAAAGCACAGAGAATACCAATGTAGAAGGAATTGACCTGTTCAACCTTATAGGTCTGAGCAATAATCCCTGCAATAATCAAGACAATCCCAAATACAGTATTTTTTGAAATCTTGTGCTTCAAAAAGAAGAAAGCCAATAAAACTGAAACTGCAGGGTAGATAGCCGATACAGATGAAGCTAAGGAACTTCCAATATACTTAACTGCATAAAGATTGGCCTGCATTCCGATAGGACCAGCTAGCAAGGCCCCAATGATCACACTAACATTGCGAATATTTAAGAAAATTGAGAGACGAACTTTTCCTTCTTTTACTAAAAGAAAAGCTAGTAGGATAAAGATACTCAAGAAATCGTGAGCAGCAGCCACCACAAAGGGTGACAAATCTGTAAAAATCGAAAAGATATAAGCACTGATCGTTAGACCTAAGCCCCAGAAAACACCTGAGAGTAGACCGAAGGAAACTCCATTTTTATTTTTCATCTGAACCTCCATAATATGACAAACCTTTAACAGCTCTTTGGTAACGATTCACACCATAGTCACCAAAATCTGCACCTTGCTCTTCTTTGTAGACTGTCCATAAACACCAAATAGCATCTTGTAAAATTTTATAGATTGCAATCTTTTCACGAGAGACAGGTGTTTGCTCACTCTCATAGCGAGACAAGAAGGCTTCTTCCTCTTGGTGAGTGAATTCAGACTCTAAAAAGAGGGCTGCCAAATCCCACATTGGATCGTTCATTGATGAATATTCCCAGTCAATCAGATAAAGTCGTCCTTGAGGTGATTCGATAAAGTTTTCAGGCACCAAATCGATATGACAAGATTTTCTGTCAACACCTAAGTCAGCCAGTCTTTTCTCTAAGGAGAAGACTTCTTCTCTAACTGCTTCATAGTTAGCATAAGGGATTTTTTCTTCAATCAAGGATTCGTATTTTTTGATTTCTTCAAAAGGAGCAAATTCTCCTCTTAATTCCTTGCCAGAAGCATGAATGGTTTGTAAAATTGGAGCAATTTTATCAAATTTGGTCTTGATTGACGTTGAATCAAGCGTAATCGCAGATTCGATATACTCATTTACTTTGATACCAGCTTCAATATCAAAAAGATAATTTTTGACATCTAGGTCTAAATCTTTAAGTAGTTCAAGATTGTACTTTTCATCTTGACGATTGATAAGCTTTTCTGTCCCTTTACCAAAGAATTTAACAATGTATTGCTTATTTGTTGTTTTGACCAAATAGTTTTGATTGGTCATTCCCCCCAGTTGTTCAACACTGAGGACTTCCTCTTCTTGACTAAGTAGGGAAGAAATTTTTTCTTTAATGATTTTCTCCACAATTAACCTCCAGCACTTATACTTCCCACTTAAACACGGTTTTAAAGGCTGTGTTTAAATCGGTAGCAAAGACACGGTGAATATCTTTAATTTCTCTTACAGGTTCTTCTAGATAAAGGATATTTTTAAGACGATTGGCAAATTTCTTGACTTCCATCATTTGGATTGCATTTTCAAAATCGATGCGACCAGAACGAGAGGAACCAACCAAGAGCAAGCCCTTTTCTAAGGCATCGCGTGTATTGAGATTGACTTTATACTCACTAACTCCCATCATAAGAATCGTTCCTTGAGGACGAATATAGCGAATCAAGTCATTAATGGCTGGTCCAGTACCATCACCACCACAACACTCAAAAGCATGGTCAAAGGCCAAATCTTCAGGAATATTATCAGTAATATAGCATTCTTTGGCAAAAGAGAAGAGTTCTAATTTCTCCCAATGACGACCAATAACCACAATCTCTGCTTCTGGCAAAGTATAGTTGATAATATTGGCAACCACAAATGCTAAACTTCCATCTCCGATAACGGCGATTCGGTCCCGCTTGCTATGAGCAAGGGTCAATAGACGATTCATAGCGTGCATGCCGACACTGACAAACTCTGTAATGGCTGCAACCGTATCTTCGATAGCATCATAAGCCACCACACGATCTTTAGGAAGAGAAACAAACTCTCTCATAAAGCCATCAAATCCACTAGACAAGAAATGAGTACCTGTCATGTAGTTCTCATAGAATTCTTCATCACTCTGCATAGGTGGCTGATTGGGAATCATGACAACTTTTTGACCAACTTCGTAGGTTCCTGTTGGATCAGAAATAACGGTTCCACATGACTCGTGAATCATTGCCATTGGAAGTTTTTTATTCAAAATCTTTGGATCACGTTTTCCTTGATAGTAACGCTGATCCGCATGACAGACCGCCATATAGTTAGGGCGGATGAGGATATGATTCTCTTGGTCAATGGCCTCTTCCTGGTATTTGACATTGATAAACTTAGGCTTTGTTAATTGGTAAATTTGATTAATCATTTTATTACTCTTCCTCAATCATGCTTTTTGCAATCTTCAGATCTGTTACTGTAGTAATTTTCAGATTTGAATATTCACCTTTAGCCAAGGCCACATCTTTTCCTTTGATCACAAAGATTTTACATGCATCTGTTAAGATTTCCTTCTCCTCAGCAGAAAGAGAGCCATAAAGGTCCATGAAGTCCTTGCAACGGAATGTTTGAGGTGTCTGTCCTTGATAGAGGTGAGCACGATTTGGAATATCTGTAATAAATTGACCATTAGTACTTTCAACGATAGTATCAACCGCTTCTACCACTGTGTCCACTGCGTCATGATTTTGGGCAAGTTTGATATTGTCTTGAATCATGCGAAGTGTAATAAATGGACGAACAGAATCGTGGGTAACAACGATATCCTCTGGAGTAAGCGGACGATAAGCATCAATAGCTTCAATGATTTTCTCAATACTCGTATTGCGGTCAGCACCACCTTTTGTAATGATGATACGATCCTTATAAAGGGGCAGATATTTATCTACAAGATCCTCTGCATGGGAAACCCAGTCTCCGTGAACACCAACTACAATTTTTTCAATGCTTGGCTCTAAGACAAATTTTTCAATTGTATGAACCAAAATAGGTCGATCACCTAGCTCTAAAAATTGTTTTGGCAAGTTACTGATTCCCATACGTGTTCCAGTTCCACCGGCAAGAATTCCTGCATAAATCATCTTTTTTCTCCTTTGTCTTACTAAAAAACTTATTCTCTTTATTATACCACAATCTAGTCCTATCTTGAAAGAAATACCAGACCTCCCGTTCTAGAATAGAAAGGTTAAGTAATACTGTTATTAAAAACTAGACCATTTCCAGTAGTGGCTAGGAATTCTATAGTCATTACTAATAAATAGCTGTGAAATTTTAGAGTTCTTCAGAATAATATAGTTTTCTTAAAGAAAACTTAAATTTATATTTTCTTAATACAAGAAAAAGCTAGGAAATGGTAAATTGTCTGACAGAGACACACTTCCTAACTTCTTATTTTTTAGTAAAACTCACCAGTCTTAATCTTCCTTATCTTGATTTTCAGTTCTTTTAACTGCTTTTTTAAATTCAGATAACATTTTACCGATTGACTCGCCTAGTTCAGGCAATCGGTTCTGAACGCTCATAAGACAGCTGATTTTTCAAAACGGACTGCACATGCTGTCAATAGCAAGGCTGAAGATAAAAGGACAAAACCTAGTTTTTTCATTGTATACTCCTATCGATTCAGGGAACCTGAATTAATTTTACGTTTCATTATACCATGTTTTCAATCATTTTTCATTAAATTTTCAGAAAATTTAATGTTGAATAATTTATACTAATAATAGACTTTTAGCCTCAAAATTGATAAAATAAAAAAGAAAATAAGATAAAAGGAAACTATAAAACACTATGATGAACATGCAAAACATGATGCGCCAAGCACAAAAACTTCAAAAACAAATGGAACAAAGCCAAGCTGAACTTGCTGCTATGCAATTTGTTGGCAAATCTGCTCAAGACCTTGTCCAAGCAACCTTAACTGGAGATAAAAAAGTTGTCAGCATTGACTTCAATCCAGCTGTCGTTGACCCAGAAGATCTCGAAACTCTTTCTGATATGACAGTTCAAGCCATCAACTCTGCTCTTGAACAAATCGATGAAACTACCAAGAAAAAACTGGGTGCTTTCGCTGGGAAATTGCCATTCTAAGCATTAAAAAAACAAGCATTCAAGAGAATACTTGCCTATCATGGGAGGAACAACTGTTCCTCTTTTTGCTTACTAAAAATTAAAGAATTCCATGGCCTGTTTGAAAAGCAAATCAGTATACTCTGGGTTTTCTTGGGCAATAGTAACCTGATCTTGAATCATTTCCAAGTCATCTGTTATCATGCCATCAGCTCCCAAATGAACTGATTTATCAAAGGACTCTGAACTATTGATGGTCCACACGTACAATTTCTGATCCGTATTCCAAAGCTTATTGACAAAATTTTCATCTAAAGTTGAATACTCCATGGTATAGCCTGTAGCCTTGGTTCTTGGAAAAATGCTATTATAAGGTAGGATGAAAAAGACTGGAATTTGAGTATCGTAGGCTAAAACCTGGTCAATCACATGGTAGTCCAAGGATTGCATTTGGTGACCATTCTGCTTAAGAACAGTTCCATATTTTTCCATAAAGCGTTTCATCATATCTGGGCTATCTTTTCGACTGGTTTTAATTTCAATGAGGAGTTTTTGATGCAATTCATTGGCTTTATTGAGATAGTCATCAAAACTGGACACCTTGCTATGATAACCATTTTCTGAAATATTGAGTTTGGTTAATTCTTCCAAAGTGAGATCCTGAGGATTGGCATTAACTCCTGTCAATGTCTTGATATTGGCATCATGCATCATGACAAACTGACCATCTTTTGTTTCCTGAACATCTGTCTCAACGAAATCTGGAGATAACTGAGCGGTTTTTTCTAGTGATTGGACAGTATTTTGCACACCATTCTTATTAGATACTCCCCTGTGAGAAATGATTAAAGGTTTATGTGAAACTGGAGCTTCTAAATAAACATAACCCTCAAGAGCGAAAAAGATACAAGCACAGCCCATCACTCCCCATCTCATCCAGTGGTCTTTCTTTCTCCTTGGTGTGATTTCTAGTTCTTCTCCTGTTAAGAAGGAAACAAACTTAATGAGAAAGTAAGTCAAGGTCATATAGTGGAAATTCTTAATCAAGACAAAGTTGATAATTCCCAGTACAAGAGATTCCTTATGGGTCAAACCATCCATCAGTGCCTGACTTGCCAAGATTGGAATCAATAAAAGAATGAAAAATAGGTAGGTTTTGACGACAATCCAAAGCAAGTTCCAAGTATAAAACCAGGAGTGCTTTCTTGTCTTTTCTAGACTATATCTGACTGCTTCTTTGACTGTTTTCTTCTCAAATAAAAGATGGGGTAAGGCAAACATCAACCGTACTGAAATATAAAACAAAAGTAAAGCCAGAATAGTAACAACTATACCTACTAGCCAATACTTATCTTCCACATAATCAACGATAAAGTCTGGAATGACAATTTTATTTAGGTAGTAAATCTTTAAAATCTTTCGAATCAATGGAAAGAGCATCATGACATAAAAGAAGATAAAGGTTATCTTTGCAAGCGTCACTTGCTTCATAAACAAGAAACTTTGGCGAAAGACCTTACGACTGTACTCCAGCAAGGTCCTTTTTTCATGGCATAATAAATGCCGAGCACCAATAAAGAGAAGTCCTATCTGGTAATAGGCGACCAATAAATTAACAATTACCAGAACAAATAAAGCAAGACTAACAAAGGGTGAGCCCGTTATAATAGCAAAAATATTGTTGTAGGATAGAAAGAGATAACCTGTCTGACGGAGCAAAAGTCCAGCAATCCATGAATTTGAAGGTAACCAGACAAACTCAATCATCATGAAAGTCAAGAAGAAAAGAAAGAGTATTTTATCTAGATTAAAGTATATCTGCTTAAAACCTAGATTTTTAGGTTTTTCAGGTTTCATAGGCACTCCTAGTCAAATAATTGAGACAAGTCTAAGCCCCCAAAAGGATTGTTCGAGAGGCTACTTTCTGCCCCTAACAATTCTTTAGCCTGGTCTGACTCTAGAAAGGACTCGTAAACACGCGCCGTCATCCGAGCATCCTCTAAGCTATTATGAGACTGACCTTGAAATCCAAGAAATGAGGCAACAGTTTGCAATTTGAGATTGGCAATACCATGTAAATCTGAACTCCGACGTTCAAAAGCTTCATAATACAAATCCACCTTATACTGCTGGATATAATCTAAACCATACTCTGCTAGAATAGGCAAATCACTTTTAGCAGCATTGTAGCCTACCATGGGTAAAGAACCCACAAACTCTTGGAATTCTTTTATGACTTCCTCCACTGTAGGAACATCTTTTAATGTCTCAGCTGTAATCCCAGTCAAACCATTGATAAAACTTTTTAAGGGAACACTGGTATGGACATAGGAATCATAGGCATCGATTTCCTGACCATCTCTAAAACGCACTGCCGATACTTGAATCAAGTGTGTTTGCCCTTCATGCTGATTAAATTCTAAATCGAAAGCAATGTAATCTTCTAATCGTTCCATTTTCTACCTCTCCTATACTGTTATTTTACTTGAGCAACTATACTATTTAGATTAGAAATAAAAGAAGCCATCAGGTTAGCATTTAACCTAAACAGCTCCTTGATTATCCTCCAAATAAACGAGCAAAAAAGCCTTTCTTAGTTGATTGGACTTCTTCTTTTGCTTGGTCCAGCTCTAGCTTAAGATTTTCTTGATCCTTCATGGCTTGAAGGGTCAATTGTTGCTGCTGATCGAGCTGTTTGTCTTTCTCAGCAATCTGACGGTCTTTGATACGCATCTGCTCGTCTTTTTCTGATAACTGACGATCCTTGGCTTTTAATTGTTCATATAGACGGAGAATTTCTGCATTCTTCTCATCAACCAGAATCTCCATCAGTTCACGTTGCTTGACATCTTCACTGACAGGCTCATCTTCAAAAATCGTTTTTTTATAGATTTCTTCTAGCTTAATCAAGCCACTTCTGGTAACTACCGTTACCCCTTTGTCATTTTTATCTGTGTCTTCTTCTGGTAATTCTTTGACACGGTTATTGATTGCTTGACGAGATAATCCTAAAACCTCTGCAATCTCACTGACGGTCATTTCAATACTCATAATATCCTCTGAAACGTTTTCTAGCTTTTCTTTACTTAAATCTTATCATAAGCTAGAAAAACTGTCAAATTTTCGCTTAAGCTAAGGCCTTCAAAAAGGCTAATAAGACTTGAGCAGAGCGACGTCCAGCTTCGATAATAAACTCATCAAAAGAAATGTTTGCTTCATGGTTGGCATTGTCACTCATAGCTCGGATGACTAAGACTGGAAGATTAAGGGCATGAGATGCCTGAGCAATAGCTGCCCCTTCCATCTCAACAGCCAAAACATCTGGGAAATGGGACTTAATCGCTTCTATCTTATCATTTCCTGCAACAAAACTATCTCCTGTAGCAATCAAACCAAGATGCCAGTTTTGGTCCAATTGAGATAAACTCTCTTGGAGTTTGGCAACAAAGGTTTTATCTGATTCGAAATAAAGCGGTTGTTGCGCCATTTGTCCATAAGCATATCCAAAAGCTGTGACATCCACATCATGATAGGCTAATTTATCAGCAATCACGACATCCCCAACAGCAATACCTTCTGCTACTGCCCCAGCTGATCCCGTGTTAATCACAGCATCCACTTGGAAATGATCAGCCAAAATCGCCACACTCATAGCAGACATGACCTTACCAATCCCACTTTCTACAAGAACAACTTCATGCGAGGCAAGTTTTCCTGTATGATAGGTATTGCCTAAAACAACTTGCTCCTGGGCATTGTCTAAATGCTGGACCAGATACGCCAGTTCTTCTGGCATAGCCGCAATAATTCCTATTTTCATTTCAATTCCTTTTCTATTACAAAAGTTTCATTGCTAAGACAAGCAAAATCAAGAGAAAGATGACTGCAAATAAAATCTTATTTAACTTAGAATTGAAGACATTTCTCTTAGTATTTTCAATGCGACGGCTTTTATGAATAGACGGTTCGACCTGAATCTTCAAGGTTTCCTGACTAAATCCATGATCCTTAGGATTGCCATAACCAAAACGGGAAGAAGAGGTTGGCAAAATCTTAGTCTCCTCATCATCTAGCAAAGGGGGACCTGAAATTTTTTCTCCTCTATTAGCTCTTTCGATTATTTCATCCGTTAATAAAGGTTTACCCATATCGACCTCCTCTATTTTTTCTGCAATTCCCAATACTGAACAGCCATAATTGTCTTGGCATCGCAGATATGACCTGATTGGATTAATTCCTTAGCTTCTTCTATGCTCACTTCAAGGACTTCCAAGGTTTCATCCTCATCCTGCGGACGCGGATTTTCCACCTTTGCCAAATCGCTGGCTAGGTATAGTTTTAACTTTTCATTACAAAATCCAATGGCTGAGTAAAAATCGTACAAGAGTTCTAATTTCCCTGTATAGGCTGTTTCTTCCTCTAATTCACGAAGGGCAGCTGCTACAGGGTCTGCATTTTCTCCTACTTCCAATTTTCCAGCTGGAATTTCGTAAGAGACAGCCTCGATGGCTTTGCGGTACTGCTTGACCAAGATGAGTTTTTGCTCATCCGTTACAGCTAAAACACAGACAGCCCCATTGTGGAAAATCAAATCACGTTGGGCAGTTCCCTTACCTTCTGGTAATTCAACCTGATCTTGAACCAGTTTAAATATTGGTCCTTGATAGATTTCTTTTCGGATAAGCGTTTTTTCTTCAAATTCCATGATAAGCTCCTACTGATTATTAGGATGATGAGGAAGGCGTGTTGCATATTCGTCTTTATTGACCTGACGACCGCGACCAATAGCAATAGCATCCGACGGCACGTCTTTGGTAATAGTTGAACCAGCACCAATGAGGGAATTGTCACCAAGTTCTACTGGCGCAATAATGGTTGAATTTGAACCAACAAAGACATTGTTGCCGATGACTGTCTTGTATTTGTTTTTGCCGTCATAGTTAACTGTAATAGTTCCAGCACCAAAATTAACCTTGCTACCCACTTCACAGTTTCCGATATAAGTCAAATGACCAGCCTTAGTATTCTCGCCGATAGAAGAACCTTTAACCTCAACAAAGTTTCCAATATGGACTTGGGCACCCAGACTTGAACCTGGACGAATGTGGGCATAAGGTCCGACAGTTACGCCGTCAGCAACACTACTTTCTTCAATCATTGAGTTAGTAATAACAGCTCCTGCTCCGATAGTGCTATCCACTACATAAGTACCATTTGTCAAAACAGTCTCAGCACCAATTTTCGTTTGCCCTTTCAAGGTAACATTGGCTTCGATTTGAACTTCCGGAGCAATCTCAACATCAATATCGATATAAGTTGCTTCTGGATTGACAAAGCTAACACCGTTGACCATGTGCTGATGATTGATGCGGCGACGCATAACCGACTCAGCAGTCGCAAGTGCCACACGGTCATTTACCCCAAGACTTTCATCAAAATCTTTCAAAGTATAAGCGCCAACTTTTTCACCAGCTTCACGGAAAATGCCAATGACATCTGTAATATAGTATTCGCCTTGAGCGTTATTAGTATTGATATTTTTCAAAGCCTCAAACAAACGCTCGTTATCAAAAACATATGTTCCAGTGTTGATTTCCTTGATTTGCTTTTCAAAATCTGTGGCATCTTTTTGTTCAACAATGCGAAGAACCTCAGCATTGTCATTACGTACAATTCGTCCATAGCCAAAAGGATTATCTGTTTCAGCAGTCAAGATAGTGGCCACATTTTTATGATTGATGTGGAAATCAATCAAGTTTTTCAAACTTTCACCAGTGATTAAAGGAGTATCTCCTGCAATAACCAAGGTGTGACCTGACAAACCTTCTAAGATAGGCTCTGTCATCATAACTGCATGTCCAGTACCCAACTGTTCAGATTGAGTCACAAATTCTGTCTGTCCAGCCAAGACCTGCTCAACCAATTCTGCCTTGTGTCCTACAACTGTTACTGTCTTTTCAGGTTGGATAGCTCCCACACTACGGAAAACATGTTCCAACATAGAAATACCCGCAACCTTGTGCAACACTTTTGGCAAATCAGATTTCATGCGAGTCCCTTTACCCGCTGCTAAAATAATGGCATAATTTGACATAATCTTCTCTTTTCTCTAGAAATTCCCTTTTATTATACCATAATTTACCCTTTTAGGAGTAAAGGAAAAGAAAATAGTGAAAAATCGCTTTATTTCATAGTGTTTCTTTTGATTTTTTTGATTATTTACGTTAAACTAATTAGGATATGAGAAAAAAGATTCATCCAGCTATTATTTTTAGTTTATTTACCATTTTTATAGCTATTTTAATCCTTAATAGACCAACTTATGAAGATCATCCAGTCAAGACTAAACCAAATGCGGTTCAAGTTGAATCCCAGGCACTACATAACCTTGACAAACCAATTATTGATGTATCTGGTTGGCAACGTCCTGAGGAAATTAATTACGATACCCTATCTCAAAATATCTCTGGCGCAATTGTACGAGTACATAGTGGTGCTCCACACTCAGAAAAAAATGACGCAGCCTTTGTAAATGGTGTCGATAAAGCTTATAAAAATCACATTTCTGAATTTCAAAAACGAAATGTCCCTGTTGGAGTTTATGCCTATATCGCAGGTAAAACAAAAGAAGAAATGGAAAAAGCTGCTGAAGTATTTTACAATGCTGCTTCTCCATATAACCCTAGCTACTATTGGCTTGATGTTGAAGAAAAAACAATGTCTGATATGAATGAAGGTGTTGAGTTTTTCCGTGCTAAATTAGCATCACTTGGAGCTAAGAATATTGGAATCTATATTGGAGTATACTTCATGCAAGAGCACAGTATCAATACTGAAAAATTCTCTGCTATATGGATACCTTCTTACGGTTCAGACTCTGGCTACTTTGAAAGTAAACCAAAGACTGATTTAGACTACGATTTACATCAATACACTTCTAAAGGAAAAATTTCAGGATTTGATCATAACTTAGATATCAATCTTATTTCATCTGAAAAAGAAAAAGAAGAAATCTTCAGGAAACTATTTTTAAGACCATGAAACAAGTGAATTTCAATTTTTTCACTTGTTTTTTCATTTTTCTCTCGTCTATGTTATAATTGTAGGAATAGAAAAAGTAAATTATGAAATTGAGGATTTTATTATGTTTTCATGGTTAGCACGTATTATTAAAGGGATTGTCATTGCTCTTGGATTTATTCTACCAGGGATTTCCGGAGGGGTTCTAGCAGCAATCCTAGGAATTTATGAACGGATGATTGGATTTCTGGCCCATCCCTTTAAGGACTTTAAAGAAAATGTTTTGTATTTTATTCCAGTTGCCATCGGCATGCTTCTGGGGATCGGCTTATTTTCCTACCCGATTGAATACCTGCTTGAAAATTATCAGGTCTTTGTCTTATGGAGCTTTGCGGGCGCCATCATTGGTACAGTTCCTAGCCTCCTCAAGGAATCAACTCGAGAATCTGACCGAGACAAGATTGATTTAGCTTGGTTCTGGACCACATTTATCATTTCTGGATTAGGACTCTATGCCTTAAATTTTGTTGTTGGAACCTTAAGTGCCAGCTTTCTTAATTTCGTCCTAGCTGGTGCACTGCTGGCTCTTGGTGTATTAGTTCCTGGCCTTAGTCCATCAAATCTACTTTTGATTTTGGGACTCTATGCTCCTATGTTGACTGGTTTTAAAACCTTTGACCTCTTGGGAACCTTCTTCCCGATTGGAATTGGTGCAGGTGCAACTCTCATCATTTTTTCAAAATTGATGGATTATGCCTTAAACAACTACCACTCACGCGTCTATCATTTCATCATCGGTATCGTCCTATCAAGTACCCTTTTGATCTTGATTCCAAATGCAGGAAACGCTGAAAGTATCCAATACACTGGCCTTTCTCTTGTTGGATATGTCATCATCGCCTTCTTCTTTGCGCTGGGAATTTGGCTTGGTATTTGGATGAGCCAATTGGAGGATAAGTATAAATAATGGCAAAAAAAGTTAAAATCAAAAAAACATTGGTGGAACAAATCCTGTCTAAAGCAGGTATCCCACATCAGGGTATTCAAATCAATGCCCTGGAAGGAGAGCTTCCTCAAGGTTATGAACGAGATCAGATTTTCAAAACCTTGGCTCTTTTGGGAGATAAAACAGGACCGATTATCGGAATTGTCCCTATCACTCAACACTTGTCGGAAAAGAAACTATCCAAAATTTCAGGCAATAAAAAAGTGAGCATGATTCCACAAAAGGACTTGGAAAAAACAACAGGTTATATTCATGGAGCCAATAATCCCGTCGGAATTCGTCAGAAACACAATTATCCCATTTTTATCGATAAGATCGCTCTAGACTTGGATCAAATGATTGTCTCTGCAGGCGAAGTTGGTCACAGCATTATCGTCGTACCACAAGACTTGGCTAGTTTTGTAAAGGCTGACTTTGTAGATATCTTGGAGGACAGCAAGTAATGAAACTCTACTTTGTCCGCCACGGTCGTACAGTCTGGAACCAAGAAGGTCGCTTTCAAGGTGCCAGTGGAGATTCTCCCCTTCTTCCTGAATCCATTGAAACCCTAAAACAACTTGGCCAGTATCTCAAGGAAATTCCTTTTGATCAGATTTATTCAAGTGATTTATCTCGAGCGGTCAAATCTGCTGAGATTATTCAAAGTCAACTCCAGACTCCCTGTCCTTTAGAAAGCGTTCCTAACCTCCGTGAATGGCAGCTGGGAAAGTTGGAAGGTTTGAAAATTGCAACCTTGGAAGCTATTTACCCGCAACAAATCAAAGCTTTCCGATCTAATCTTGCTCAATTTGACACTCAAATGTTTGGCGCTGAATCCCTCTATAATACCACTCAACGTACCATCCAATTTATCAAATCATTAAAAGATAGTCCAGCTGAGCGTATTCTAATTGTCGGTCACGGCGCCAATCTTACTGCCAGTCTTCGTACTCTTCTCGGTTATAAAGAGCCACTTCTTCGTAAAGATGGCGGTTTAGCAAATGCCAGCCTGACCATTCTAGAAACCCATGATTTTGAAACATTTACTCTCGATACTTGGAATGATACTTCCTATCAATAACAGAACTTGATTTTAGCGTCAAGTTCTTTTTAGTTTTGAAAGATTATCCGTGAATTTCTTGCTTATTTATGATAAAATGGGAGTATCGCAAAAAATGACTCATCGTATTCAATTTTGAGTAAAACTAGGAGGATCCCATGTCAACAGAACATATGGAAGAACTAAATGACCAGCAGATCGTTCGCCGTGAAAAAATGGCTGCGCTCCGTGAACAAGGAATTGATCCTTTCGGAAAACGCTTTGAACGCACTGCAAATTCACAAGAATTAAAAGATAAATTTGCTGACCTCGATAAAGAACAATTACATGATAAAAACGAAACAGCTACTATCGCAGGACGATTGGTAACCAAACGTGGTAAAGGTAAAGTAGGTTTTGCCCACCTTCAAGACCGCGAAGGTCAAATCCAGATCTACGTTCGTAAGGATGCTGTCGGTGAAGAAAATTACGAAATCTTCAAAAAAGCAGACCTTGGTGACTTCCTTGGTGTCGAAGGCGAAGTCATGCGTACAGATATGGGAGAACTCTCTATCAAGGCAACCCACATTACACACTTGTCTAAGGCACTTCGCCCACTTCCAGAGAAATTCCACGGTTTGACAGACGTTGAAACAATTTACCGTAAACGTTACCTTGACTTGATTTCTAACCGTGAAAGCTTTGAGCGCTTTGTCACTCGTTCAAAAATCATTTCTGAAATCCGTCGTTACCTTGATCAAAAAGGTTTCCTTGAAGTGGAAACACCTGTTCTTCATAATGAAGCCGGTGGTGCTGCTGCCCGCCCATTTATCACCCACCACAATGCCCAAAACATTGACATGGTGCTTCGTATTGCGACTGAGCTTCACTTAAAACGCCTTATCGTCGGTGGTATGGAACGCGTCTATGAAATCGGCCGTATCTTCCGTAACGAAGGAATGGATGCTACTCATAACCCTGAATTTACTTCTATCGAAGTGTACCAAGCTTATGCAGACTTCCAAGACATCATGGACTTGACGGAAGGTATTATCCAACATGCTGCTAAGTCAGTTAAAGGCGATGGTCCGGTCAACTATCAAGGAACTGAAATTAAGATTAACGAACCATTTAAACGTGTTCACATGGTGGATGCTATCAAAGAAATTACTGGTGTCGATTTCTGGCAAGACATGACTTTCGAGGAAGCCAAAGCTATCGCTGCTGAGAAGAAAGTTCCAGTTGAGAAACACTATACTGAAGTTGGCCACATTATCAATGCCTTCTTTGAAGAGTTTGTTGAAGAAACTTTGATCCAACCAACCTTTGTCTATGGACATCCAGTAGCTGTATCTCCACTAGCTAAGAAAAATCCTGAAGATGATCGCTTTACTGACCGCTTCGAGCTCTTCATCATGACTAAGGAGTACGGTAATGCCTTTACTGAGCTCAACGACCCAATCGATCAGCTTAGCCGTTTCGAAGCCCAAGCTAAAGCCAAAGAACTTGGTGACGATGAAGCGACGGGTATCGACTACGACTACATTGAGGCCCTTGAATATGGTATGCCTCCAACAGGTGGTTTGGGAATCGGTATCGACCGTCTCTGCATGCTCCTCACTGACACAACCACTATCCGTGACGTATTGCTCTTCCCAACAATGAAATAGATTCTTATCCTCTGGTACTTGCCAGAGGTTTTTTGATGCAAAAAGAGACTGAGGAAACACTCAATCTCTACTTTTCACTTCTTTCGTTGCCACATCTTCTCCAAACCATTTTTGGCTGATTTCCTGGAATTTTCCTTCTTGGTATAGTTGAACAAAGGCTTGGTTTAAAGCTTGTAGTAATCTCTTGTCTGCAGGTCTAACTCCGACCGCAAAGGATTCACTTTCAAATCCTGCTGAAAAGACATTGTAGTCATTTAATATACCCTCAGACTGGAGATAGTAATTAGCATACACTCGATCAATCAACAAGGCATCAATTCGGTCATTTTTCAAATCAATCAAGGCCTCATTAAAACTCTGGTACTGATTGGCCTTCTGGTCTTTGACACGATTTTTCAGTAAATCTGGCTGGGCTTCAAAGTCTAAATAACCAGAGGAACCGGCTTGAGCTCCCAAGGTCTTATCCTTCATATCCTCTACTGAATGAATTTGCTGGCTTTTCTTCGCAACCAGAACTTGCTGATTTTCCATATATGGAATGCTAAATGCAACCTTCTCTCGGCGTTCATCAGTGGCAGAATAGCCATTCCAGATGGCATCTATGGTTCCGTTTTGCAGTTCTGTCTCCTTCATATCCCAGTCGATTGGTTGAAATTGAACCTTAAAACCTAATTTTTCAGAGACAGCTTGTGCTAAGTCAATATCAAAGCCTGTATATTGGCCATTCTTTTCTTCAAAACCCATGGGTACAAAGGTATTATCAAAACCAATGGTTATACTCCCCTGCTCTTGATATTTATCCCAGTTATCCTGCTTTGGATCACTAGCCTTTTGAGTACAAGCTGTTAAAAAAAGAGTCAGGAGAGAAACCAATACTAAAGCAATTTTCTTATTAGTCATCGGCACCTCCTACTTGGGCTCAACCTTTAGAATCTGATCTGCGATGTTTTCAGCAAACTGTAAATCGTGGGTAACCACAATCTGCGTCATCCCTAATTCTCTATTTTGCAAGATCAGTTTTTCCACTTCCAACCGCAATTCTGGATCCAGAGCAGAAGTTGGTTCATCGTAACCAATGATTTCTGGATCAATCATCATAGCACGCGCCAAGGCCACTCTTTGCTTTTGCCCACCAGATAGTGAGAAAGGATAGGCATCTGCGTGCCCTGCCAGTCCCAACTGTTCCAGGAGCCCTCGCGCCTTATTCTCAGCCTCATGCTGCTTTATTCCCATCGTTTTTACGGGCGATAAGGTCAAATTATCTAGAACTGATAAATGAGGGAAAAGTTGAAAATCTTGGAATACAAATCCCAGTAGATTCCGCTTCTCCAATTCATCCAGTTCTAAAGGTTCTCCATTATAAAAGATTTGCCCTGAGTCAATAGTTTCAAGACCTGCAAGCATGCGCAAGAGGGTTGTCTTACCTCCACCAGAAGGCCCAACGATAGCTAGGATTTGCTTTTCAGGAATTTTTAGACTGAAATTGGACAAAATTTGCTTTTCACCAAAGCCTTTATTGATATTTCGTAATTCTAACATGGCAGCCTCCTATCTATAGTAACTGTACTTCTTCTCAACTTTTTTGGCAAGAATGGTCACAATCCCAATCAAAATCAAGTAAATGGCTCCTGCCAAGAACATAGGAACCAGACTAGCATCACGGTTGGCAGCTGTTCGACTAGCCAAGATAAGGTCTGAAATGCCTAGAGCATAGACCAGAGAAGTATCCTTGACCAAACTCATGACTTCGTTAAATACGCTAGGAAGAACAATCTTGGTCACTTGGGGCAAGATAATATAGCGTACTGTGGCAAAAGGACTGAACTTCAAGACCTTAGCAGCCTCATATTGACCTTTAGGGATAGTATCAATCCCCCCACGGAAGATTTCAGCAAAGTAAGCTGCATAATTGAGAACAAAGGCAATGATGACCGCAGGAAGGCGATCCAAACGAATCCCAATACTCGGGAGCACATAATAGATAAAGATTAATTGCAAGAGCAAGGGTGTCCCCCGCATAATCCAAATATAAATGTTAATCAGATGATGGAGGGGCTTCCAATGGACTTGCAAGGCAAAGGCAATCAAAACGCCCAAGGGAATAGAAAAAATCAAGACCAATGCAAAAACCTGCAAAGTCATGCTTGCACCGCTCAATAAACTCGGTAATATCTCAAACAAATAAGACATACTGCACCTCCTAAAAATAATTGTTCCTATTATAGCATACATAAACTAAATTACAACTATTTTTACAAGAAAATTACAACGTTAACAAAAATAAAAACTATATCTATCAAAAATGATAAGACATAGTTTTAAAACATTTTATTCCTGCAATCTCTCATACAATTCTTGCATTTGTACATCATCTGGAACTAGTTTTAAGTAAGCTTGAGCATTGACTTTTGCTTCTTCAAAGTAGCCCAATTCACGCAAGAGATAGATATAGTGTTCTAGAAATTCGGGATTGTCCTTCAAATCTCCTGCTAACTCTTGGTAAAGCTCGTAGGCAGTATCCAAATCGTCCATTTCTTGATAGGAACGAGCAATCATCCACTTGGTCAAAAGATTTTCTGGCTCCTCACTTTGTAAGTCTAAAATATCCTCATAGCGCTCCTGCTCCAGATAAATAGTAGCTAGACGGAGTAAGATTTCTTCCGTATCCTCAGCATCTGCTTTTGCAGTAAGGAGATAATTTTCTGCACCACTAGCATCATGCAGTTCATAAGAGAATTGTGAAGCAGCTAGTAAGAGGCGAGTTTCAAAGGGATTTTTCTCTAGGCCTTGCTTAGCGATATGCAGGGCTCCTTGAACTTGATGTTCCTTATGTAAGGCCTGACTATACCCATACTCATAACCTTCAAAGTCAGGAGAAATGGTATCAAGCTGCTTAAAGTAGAGGACAGCTTTTTGGTATTCTTCTCTATCAAAGTAAAGACTGGCTAACTCAAAAGCTGTTAGGTCATCGTATTCTAACTCCAGGGCTTTTTCTAAAAACTCTGTGGCCGTTTCAAATTTCCCTAACTGGGCATAGGCAAAGCCAATTCGTTGATAGGTAGAAATGCCTGTTTGCTCATAAATCGACCGATTATCTAACTGGGCATAGCCTTGAATAGCTTCTTGGTAATTTTCCAACTCACTATCCAACTCTGCCAATCCCAATATCAAAAGAGGATCCTCTGAGTAGGTCAAAACCTCCAGCAGTTTCTCACGCGCCACATCTGTCAAACCTTCCATCTGGTAAAGGTCTGCCTTAAGTGCCAAAGCCGAAACATACCAGTCACTGTCAGCTTGGATTTCCTCTAGATAGGTAAAGGCTTCTTCGATTTGACCATCTTCGCTAGCAATAGCTGCTAGATTAAGATGAACCTCTGGAAAGTCCTCTACGATTTTCAGATAAATTTCCTTGGCCTGAGGATAAAAACCAATCCCTTCAAGATAAGTAGCTAACTCATACAGAAGGTCACTTGGATCACTTTCTAAAGCTTTGACGAAATAGTGCTCTGCCTTGGTTAAATCTTGCTCTTCCAAAGCCTGTAACATCTGTTGACTATTGTTCACTCTTGACTTCCTCTCCCTCTAGTTCATATAGACCACTGACTACCTTGTACCATTCGAAAATCGCTGAAATGACAACTTTAGCAGAGGCATAAACTGGAATACCGAGCAAGACTCCCCAGATACCAAACATGGATCCTGAAGTCAACAAAACAAAGAGAACATTAATGGGATGGATGTTTAATTGACTTCCCAAAATCAATGGAGAGACAAAACGGCCTTCAATAGTTTGTTCTACGATAAAGACAATCACTACTTTCAACAGCATGACTGGACCAGCAATCAAGCCCAATACTAGGGCAGGAAGCATGGCTAGGAAACTACCAAGATAAGGAACCAGATTTAAAATACCAGCAGTAACACCTAGCGTAACCGCATAACGGAGACCTATAATCTTGAAGAAGATGATAAACATTACTGCTACAATAATAGCCACTGTCACTTGTCCTCTAACATAGTTGGACAACTGTTGATTCACATCTGACAAAACCTGTCCTACAGGTTCCTTCAATTTCGTCGGCATGAATTGAGTCAAATAGTTTCGCAAGCCTTTCCCATCACGTAAGAGATAAAAGAGCATGAAAGGAACGATAATCAAGGCAACAATCACTTGAGAAGCTCCGCTAATAAAGGCGCTCACCCAGTTGACTGCTTGTGAAGAAACTTTACTTGCCCAAACTGTAGCCTGGCTAGAAAAATTGGTCAAAACTTGTTCTAATTGAGGTCTGAAATCATCTGGCAAACGCTTGGTTACCAAATCATTAATAACTCGATCAGCATCTTCTAGGTAGACTGGAACATTCCTTGCAAAGGTTAAAACTTGACGTTGCAGATTTGGAATGGCTACTGCCAATCCCCAAACTATAAAGATAGCGATGATAACAAAGACAATACTGATTGCGATAACACGATTGATTTTGTGTTTCTCCATCCAATCAACAATAGGATTTAATAAATAATATAGCAAACCAGATAGGATGACTGGCAACATTACAACTGCCAAAAAGTCTAAAACAGGTGAAAATAAAAAACTAATCTTGCTTAAAATAAAAAGATTCAATCCCAATAATAAGGTTACCAAAAATACAGTTATTGCCTTGTTATCCAAAAACCACTTAAAAAACCAAGATAGGCTAAAATGTTTCTCTTTTTGTTCCATAAATAATTCCTTTCTGTCATTCTTTCATTATACCATTTTTAGATCAAAATAACTCTTTTTTAAAGTGCTTACATACCATTGAATTGTACCGCATATCATATTGTGAATCTATTTTGTGATATAATAGTATTATCTTTATAAAGAGGTATAGTCATGAAAGAAACTGTTTATTTTGGAACTTACACACGTCGAACTTCCCAAGGGATTTACAAGGCAGACTTTGATACAGAAACTGGGCAGCTTTCAAATCTAGAACTTTTTGCAGCTGAACCAAGTCCAACCTACCTTGCCTTTGACCAGCACCAACATTTATACACTGTTGGTAGTCAAGATGATAAGGGGGGAATTGCAGCCTATCAAACTGATGGAACCTTATTAAATCATGTCGTGGAAGAAGGAGCTCCCCACTGTTACGTTGCCGTTGATGAAAAGCGTGATTTGGTGTACGCGGCAAACTACCACAAGGGACAGGTACTTGTTTATAAACGCAAGGAAGATGGCAGTCTTCTACTTAGCGATGTGGATCAACACAGTGGCCAAGGTCCACATGAAAATCAAGCTTCTCCACATGTTCACTATACAGATTTAACACCTGACCACTATCTAGTGACCTGCGACTTGGGTACTGACCAAGTAATTACTTATGATCTTGATTCAGAAGGAAAATTATCTAAGCTCTATACCTATCATAGCCAGCCAGGAGCAGGCTCACGCCATATTATTTTCCATAACCACTATAAAATTGCTTATCTGATTTGTGAACTCAATAGCACTATCGAAGTTTTAATCTACGATGGTGTTGGCGAATTTGAACGCATGCAAGTTATTTCAACTCTACCAGAAGGTTACGAAGGTTTTAATGGAACTGCTGCTATTCGTCTCTCTAAAGATGGTAAATACCTCTACGCTTCTAACCGTGGTCATGATTCTATAGCAGTATATACAATTCTTGCAGACGGTAGCTTAGAGTTGTTAGAAATCGTTCCGACTCATGGTCAGACTCCACGTGATTTTGATTTGACACCAGATCAAGAATTTGTCATTGCTATCCATCAAGACTCTGACAATGCAACCGTCTTTAAACGCAATCCTGAAACTGGTCGTCTAGCAGAACTTTCCAACGACTTCCATGTGCCAGAAGCAGTCTGCATCAGTTTTGCTCCTTAAAAAAACATAAAAAATGAACTTGGTAACTCAAGTTCATTTTTTCTTATAGTCTTTTTCCGACATTGATACGATTAATAGCACGTTGCAAAGCAATCTTAGCACGACGCTCTTGATCAATCAAGTGTTTTTCGTGAGCTTCTTCAATTTCGCACTCCGCACGAAGCTTAGCACGTTCTGCACGGCTAACATCGATATCACGAGCACGTTCTGCAGAATCCGCAACGATTGTGATGGTATTATTGGCAATTTCAATAACACCTCCGTTTACTGCAATCCAGTTCACGTGATCTTCATCATCAATACGTTTTACCTTTACTTCATCAACTGCTAAAACCGCAATCATATTTTCATGTCGTGGCAAGATCCCCATCTCACCATCCAGAGTTCGAACTGATACATAGCTGGCATGGTGATCATAGACGAGACCATCTGGTGTCACGATCTGGACAGTTAACTGAGCCATAGATCACCTCTTAAAATCCCATTTTTTCAGCTTTTGCAATCACATCTTCGATAGAACCTACACCACGGAAGGCATCTTCTGGTAACTGGTCATGTTTACCATCAAGGATTTCCTTAAAGCCACGTACAGTTTCAGCAACTGGGACATAAGAACCTGGCTGACCAGTAAATTGTTCCGCAACGTTGAAGTTTTGTGACAAGAAGAACTGGATACGACGGGCACGAGCAACCAAGGTCTTTTCTTCATCAGAAAGTTCATCCATACCAAGAATAGCAATGATATCTTGCAATTCATGGTAACGTTGAAGAACTCGTTTTACTTCAGCAGCAACTGCATAGTGCTCTTCTCCAACTATTTCAGGTGCCAAGGCACGTGAGCTTGAAGCAAGTGGGTCAACGGCTGGGTAGATACCCAATTGTACCAACTTACGTTCCAAGTTGGTTGTTGAATCCAAGTGAGCGAAGGCTGTTGCTGGCGCTGGGTCAGTATAGTCATCCGCTGGCACATAGATAGCCTGGATAGAGGTTACAGACCCCTTCTTAGTTGATGTAATACGTTCTTGCAATTGCCCCATTTCTGTGGCAAGTGTTGGTTGATAACCAACGGCTGATGGCATACGACCCAAAAGGGCAGATACTTCAGAACCAGCCTGAGTGAAACGGAAGATATTATCGATAAAGAGAAGCACGTCTTGGCCTTCCACATCACGGAAGTATTCAGCGATTGTCAAACCAGTAAGGGCAACACGCATACGTGCTCCTGGTGGCTCATTCATCTGACCAAATACCATGGCTGTTTTCTCGATAACGCCTGATTCTTTCATTTCCCAGTAAAGGTCATTCCCCTCACGAGTACGTTCCCCAACACCGGTAAATACTGAAATACCACCGTGTTCTTGGGCAATGTTGTGAATCAATTCTTGGATTAAGACGGTTTTACCAACCCCGGCACCACCGAAAAGTCCAACCTTACCACCTTTTAGGTAAGGGGCAAGAAGGTCGATAACCTTAATCCCTGTTTCAAGGATTTCAGAAGAGGTAGACAATTCATCAAAAGTTGGAGCTTTTTTATGAATCGGCTGACGCTCTGCGTCTTCTGTAAAAGGAGCTTCCAAGTCAATGGTATCTCCCAAAACATTGAAGACACGTCCCAAAGTTTCTTTACCTACTGGTACAGAGATTGGACGACCTGTGTCCAATACTTCCATTCCACGAGTCAAACCATCTGTTGATTCCATGGCGATAGTACGAACCATACCATCTCCCAACTCTAAGGCTACTTCAAGGACGATTTTTGTTTTTCTTTCGTCATTTTTGTAGACGACAAGTGCATTGTTAATCTCAGGAAGTTTTTCCCCTGCTGCAAACAAGACGTCTACAACGGGACCGATAACCTGAGCAATTTTACCTGAACTCATCTCCTTCTCCTATTCTATATAAGATACTGTCGGTTCCTAGCTCAACTAGGTCCTAATACTCTTCGAAAATCTCTTCAAACCACATCAGCTCTATCTGCAACCTCAAAACAGTGTTTTGAGCAGCCTGCGGCTAGCTTCCTAGTTTGCTCTTTGATTTTCATTAAGTATAAGTTCATTTTCATACGAGCTGGACTAGAGCTTATTCTAAGGCACTAGCTCCTGCTACGATTTCTGTAATTTCTTGTGTAATCGCCGCCTGTCTGGCACGGTTATACTGAATTGTCAAATCATTAATGACTTTCTTAGCATTATCAGTCGCTGTTTGCATAGCTGTCATACCTGCAGCATTTTCAGCTGTCTTGGCATCGATAATAGCCCCGTAAATCATACTTTCTGCAAACTGAGGCAACAACTGCTCCAAAATTTCTTCTCGGCTGGTTTCCAATTCAAAAGTCAAGCTGTACTCTTCATCCGCTTCATTGGGATCCAAGTCAACAATCGGAAGCATTTGTTCCACACGCATTTGACTGGTTAGCGTATTGACATGGTGGTTGTAGCAGACATAAAGTTCATCAAAAAGTTCATTTTGGTACATTTCAACTGTTTTTGAAATAATCTTGCGAACTTCATCAAAGCTAGGTTGATCCGCCAAGCCACGTAGTTCATAAAGTGGTTGAATACCACGAGCCTTAAAGAAATCAGCTCCCATTCCACCGATACAGATCATTTCAAAACCTTTACCATCTGGATGGTATTCTTCTTTCAACTCCATAACGGCTTTCAAAATAGAAGAATTATAACCTCCAACCAAACCGCGATCTGAAGTGATAACTATATAGCCTGTCTTCTTCACAGGACGGCTAATCAACATCGGATTGGTTGAGCCACCAGATCCATTACCATGGAGGATATCTGTTAAGAGCTTGCGAACTTTCTGAGCGTAAACTTGGAAGTTGCGAGCAGCTTCTTCAGAGCGACCTAGCTTAGCAGCCGATACCATTTGCATGGCATTAGTGATTTGACTCGTATTTTTTGTTGAGGCGATTTTTGTTTTAATATCATTTAGAGATACTGCCATCTGACACCTCTATTCTTATTGGAAGCTGGTTTGATTGAGAAACTCTGTAATCGCAGAATCCAAGACTGCTTCTTCTGGCAAGTCTTTTGTATTACGAATGGTTTCCAAAATCTCTGGATGTTGAGCGTCAAAGAAGGCATGGAACTCTTCCTCGAAACGAACAATATCATCTACTGGAACAGTATCCAAGAAACCATGTGTCAAAGCATAGAGAATGGTTACTTGTTTCTCAACAGGTAATGGTTTGTGAACAGGTTGTTTCAAGACCTCAACGGTACGACGTCCACGGTTCAATTTAGCCTGTGTTGCCGCATCTAAGTCAGAACCAAATTTAGTGAAGGCTTCCAACTCACGATATGAAGCAAGGTCAATACGAAGTGTACCAGCAACCTTCTTCATGGCTTTGATTTGTGCAGAACCACCTACACGAGATACAGATGAACCCGCATCGATGGCTGGACGAATACCAGCATTGAAGAGACCATCACCAAGGAAGATTTGTCCATCAGTGATTGAAATCACGTTGGTTGCGATATAGGCAGAGATATCTCCTGCTTGTGTCTCGATAAACGGTAGGGCTGTAATAGATCCACCACCAAGTTCATCAGAAACTTTAGCTGAGCGCTCAAGCAAACGGCTGTGAAGGTAGAAAACATCCCCTGGGAAAGCTTCACGACCTGGAGGACGACGAAGCAAGAGAGACAGTTCACGATAAGCTACCGCTTGTTTTGAAAGATCATCATAAACGATCAAAACATGCTTACCTTGATACATAAATTCTTCCGCCATGGCAACCCCAGCATAAGGAGCTAGGAAGAGCAATGGAGATGGTTGTGAAGCAGAGGCTGTCACAACGATTGTGTAGTCCAAGGCACCGTACTGACGTAGTGTTTCTACTTGTGTACGAACTGTTGATTCTTTTTGTCCAATCGCAACATAGATACAGATCATATCTTGACCTTTTTGGTTCAAGATTGTATCAATCGCAATGGTTGTTTTCCCTGTCTGACGGTCACCGATAATCAACTCACGTTGGCCACGACCAATCGGTACAAGGGCGTCGATAGCTTTCAAACCAGTTTGCAATGGTTCTGATACAGATTTACGTTGCATAACACCAGGAGCTGGTGCTTCTACTGGACGAGTTTTATCAGTGTGGATTTCTCCAAGACCGTCAACTGGACGACCAAGTGGGTCCACAACACGACCAATCAGACTTTCACCTACTGGGACTTCCATGATTTTACCTGTACGGCGGATTGTATCGCCTTCACGGATATCTGTAAAGTCACCCAGGATGATAATACCAACATCTGTTGACTCCAAGTTTTGAGCCATACCATAAGAGCCGTTTTCAAAAATCAACAACTCTCCACTCATGGCATTTTCAAGGCCGTGAGCACGCGCGATACCATCCCCGATATAGGTTACAACACCTGTTTCAGTCACATCAAAATTGGGTTTGAAATTTTCAATTTGTTGCTTAATTAAAGCGCTGATTTCTTGTGCGTTAATTGCCAAAAGAACACCACTTTCTATTTCAAATTTTCTTTAACAACTTTAAGTTGTTGTTTAATACTCACATCAATTGTCTTGTGATTGGCAAAAATGACAAAACCACCAATAAGACTTTCATCGATTTGCTCTTTTACACTCCTTACTTTAAGAGACATTTTTTTCTCAATCAAAGGGAGCAAGCGACTCTTCTGTTCATCAGTTAAAGGATGAGCTGACCTAATCGTCAATTCAAATCGATTTGTTTCTTTTTCAAGTCGGTTCAAGCAATCTACAAGAATATCATAAAAAAGATTTGCTCTGTGATTGCAGATAAGAACCTGAATAAAGTTTTGCAATAAAGTCGACACTGAATCTTGGAAGAACGCAATCGTTTTTTCCTTGTCAGACTCTTCTACTGCCACTTTTTTTAAAAAAGAAGGTAAGCCTGTTTCTTCAGCAACTTGCTTGATTTGAGCTAAGTCTGAAAAGATACGGTCTTCTTCTCCTTTTTCTAAAACCAATTGGACAAAAGGCATGCTGTATTTTTCAATTACCTTTACTGTTTTCTTGTCCATTAAGCTTCTCCTAGCTGATCGATATACTGATCAATGAGTTCTTTATGGGCATGACCGTCAAGGTTTTGTGAGATGATTTTACCAGCCAAGCTGATTGTCAAATCTGCTACCTCACCCTTAACGCTTTGTAAAGCTTCAGCTTTATTTTGAGCAATTTCTTGGTTCGCTTTTTCTTTCAAGCGTCCTGCTTCTAGCTTAGCATCTGCTAAAATACTAGCTTTGCTTTTCTCAGCTGTTTCTTTCGCATTCTCAATGATTGTCTTAGCTTCTTTGCGGCTACCAGCCAATTCATCTTCGCGTTTCTGAGCCAATACTTCTGCTTTTTGACGTGCTTGTTCAGCTCCGTCAATATCTGCTGCAATTTTTTCTGCTCTTTGTTCGAAAATGCTAGTCAAATTTGACCAAGCGTATTTCTTAACCAAGACTAGCAAGAGAATAAAGGAACCAGCGATTAGTATAAAATCACCAAGTAATTCACCTACTGTTACATTCATAAACTACTCCTTTCTATTCTTCATCATTAATTTTATTTCCTAGGTACATTGAAGATAACAATGTAAATACATATGCTTGTACACAAGAAATAAAAACAGAAAATGCAGTCCAGATTAGATTTGTTCCAAAAGCAATAGGATACCAATAGAAGGCCTGATGAGAAAGTAGGACTAACATACTTGCCATCACTTCCCCTGCAAAGATATTACCAAAGACCCGCAATGCAAGTGAAAGGAGATTGGTAACTTCTTCCAAGAGATTCATTGGTGTCATAAAACCTGGTGTTACAAATGCTTTTAAATACTTTTTGATTCCACGACGACGAATTCCTTCTACGTGTGTCATTAAGATAATTGTAAAAGACAAGACCAAGTCAAATGACAAATTTGCTGTTGGTGAGGTCCAAAGATTTACACCATCTGTAGTCTGAATTCTAGCCATTAAGCCAATATTATTTGCAATGGCCATAAATAGGAATAAACAGAAATAAAAGAGAGAATAATCCTTTATCATTGGACCAAGGTTTGATTTTGTAAATCCAACGACAAAATCAAATAAATACTCTAATACATTTTGTTTTCCTGTGGGTCTCAAAGTCATATTTCGAGTTGCCCAATAAATAAAGCCAAAAATAAGTGCTACAGTCAACAAAGTCAAAACTACTATGGTTAAATTAAAGGTAACAGGACCAATATTGATGGTTGGATTAATACTTTCTTCCATCTAAAATCCTCCCTTTTTCAATTTATACTTCTTTTATTTGATGATAAATGAAAAGACAAGAGTAACGAAGAAAGTACCTTCAATAAAGGCAACCCCTAGGATCATCAAACTACGTAGTTCTGAGATGATATCTGGTTGGCGAGCAACTGATTTCAACAAACCGTTCATCAACATACCTTCACCAAGAGATACACCCATACAGGCAAGACATAGACCGAAAAATGTTAAATTCATGACGAATTCTCCTTTTAATTAAAATTTACTTACTTAGTTTAGTCCTAAAAATTGGATTTGTCAACTTTTTACTTACGTTGAAAGCGTTTAATGAAAATTATTTACAATTTTACTATTTTTAAGTCTATTATATAGAAAACTTTGGAAAAAACTTGTAACAAATCCCTCCATTATCCAGGTCTTTCTGAAAAATAATGAAAATCCGAGATGAAATCTCGGATGGAAATTAATATATTTTCTTTAACCTAATGCTCTTTAGTAAGTAGGATTAAAGGGAAAGCAACTAGAAAGCTTTCGTCTCCTGCACGCTTATTAAGCACGAACTGTGACGCTGGTGCCATCTTCCTTATAAAGATTGATAAGTCCTTCTTTGAGAGCTCGAACCATATCTCCAGCTTGAACAGGTTGTGGAACCTTGATAGTCAAGAGTTCCATTGGATTTGGAGCGCGGTCAATTTTATTGCCTTTGGCATCATGTAAATCTTCGATATACGTTTCAAAATGACGGAAACCTGGGCCATAAAACTCAACTTGGTCGCCTTCGTTAATAACGTTCCGTTGACGAATAGTTGCTGTTTGTGTCGCATCATCATAAGAAACCACTTCAGCGACAAACTTATACTCAGGAATTTTACGACGAGCACCAAACAACTGCTCATTTTCAGATGGTGTACCATAGTAGAAACCTGTTGCTAATTCACGTTGGGCAACCTTCCACATCTCATCCACCAAGTCTTGTTTGATAGCTTCAAACTTTTCAGGACTTTCAAGATATGCATCCACAGCCGCCTTGTAGCAGTTGGTTACTGTTGATACGTAGTGAATAGACTTCATGCGTCCTTCGATTTTTAGACTGTCCACACCATTTTCAATCATATCTGGAATATGGTCAATCATGGACATGTCAACGGCTGACATTGAAAATTCTTCTGGAATCTCACCTTTAAGACTCTTACGTTCCTTCCCAAATGGCATATCGTAAAGGTCGTATTTCCAACGGCATGACTGAGAGCATCCACCACGGTTGGCATCACGCATACTCATGTGGTTAGAAAGGGTACAACGACCAGAGTAAGAAATACACATGGCTCCGTGGACAAAGGCTTCAATCTCAACATCTGTACGTTTGCGAATTTCAGCTAATTCTTCCATTGAAACCTCACGCGCCAAAACAACACGAGTTAAGCCCAGTTCCTTCCAGAACTCAAGAGTTTCATAGTTAGTGGCACTTGCTTGGGTAGAGAGGTGGATTTCAAGACCTGGTGCTTCTGTCGCTGCAATCATAATCAAGGCTGGGTCAGACACGATAACTGCCGCGATTCCGATATCACGTAGTTTACGGAACCACTCACCAGCACCAGCTTCATTTCCTTCGTGCATCACCATGTTGGCAGCTACATAGACCTTTGCACCGTACTTGGCAGCAAACTGGACGCCTTCTTCCATCTGTTCAAAGGTAAAGTTTCCAGCACGGCTACGAAGACCATAGGCCTGACCACCGATAAAGACAGCATCTGCTCCATACTGAACAGCTACCTTTAGCTTCTCTAAAGTCCCTGCAGGTGATAAAACCTCAGGACGTTTTAATGTTTTTGTCATGTTTTCTCCTATTTGCAATATAAAAGTTTGACGTTTTTCCTTCTCATTTTATAGTAAATAAGCGATAAAATCAAGCCTAGACAGATTGTTTTGACAATTCTAATCTTTTAAGAAAGCAAAAAATCTAGCCTTTCTAGACTAGTTATTCTCAAGATAAAATTCAAAACGTTCGCCAACATACTGACTTTTCACGTATTCAAAAGCTGTCCCGTCTTCTAGGTAGGAAACCTGAGTCAAACCAAGAATAGCATGTCCTCTTTCAACTTCCAAATAGTGGGCAATCTTTTCTTTAGCAAGACGAGCATAGATGGTCTGCTGTGATTTACCGATACGGTAGCCATGTTTTTGCAGGGTTTGAAAGAAATGACTGGTGATTTCTTCCTTTTTAAAATTCTTAATAAATTTCTCAGGAATAGAAGCAACTTCATAAACTAAAGGAACTTGGTCGGCATATCGGACCCGCTCCATTCGGATAATATTGTCCGTTGGAGAAATTCCTAGCTTGGCAACTTCCTGCTCATTGGGAATGGTTTTTCTGTAGGAAATGAGCTGGCTAGAGGGTACTTTACCTTGGGACTTAACAATTTCAGTAAAACTGGTTGTCCCTCGCATCTTTTCTTGTACTCGAGTACTGGAAACAAAGGTGCCACTTCCTACACGGCGCTCTAAGACGCCTTCTTCAACTAATAGAGATACGGCTTGGCGGAGGGTCATGCGACTGACCTCAAACTGCTCTGCTAAATCTCGTTCACTAGGAAGTCTCTCCCCAATAGCCCAACGGTGATCGTCAATATCCTTTTTAATCTGATCATGGATTTTCATATAAGCAGGTAGCATATTTTTCACTTCATTTCTATCTTTTCTCTATTGTACCCCAATAAACTAGAAAAAGTCAAACTTCGCCTTGTTTAGTTGGTAATTCGCCCTTATTTGTGATAGAATATTGAAAAAAGATATTTCTTTTGAGAAAGGAAAAAGATGAGTAACATTTCAACTGATTTGAAAGATGTCGAAAAAATCATCGTATTGGACTATGGTAGCCAATACAACCAGCTGATTTCACGCCGTATCCGTGAGATTGGTGTTTTTTCAGAACTAAAAAGCCATAAAATTTCAGCTGCTGAAGTTCGTGAAATCAATCCTGTAGGAATCATCCTGTCAGGTGGTCCAAACTCTGTATACGAAGATGGTTCATTTGATATTGACCCAGAAATCTTCGAACTTGGAATTCCTATTTTGGGAATTTGTTATGGTATGCAGTTATTGACCCATAAACTTGGAGGAAAAGTTGTTCCTGCAGGTGATGCTGGAAATCGTGAATACGGTCAATCAACTCTTACTCACACACCATCAGCTCTTTTTGAATCAACACCAGACGAGCAGACTGTTTTGATGAGCCATGGTGATGCGGTTACTGAGATTCCTTCTGACTTTGTTCGTACAGGTACATCAGCTGACTGCCCATACGCAGCCATCGAAAACCCAGATAAACACATTTATGGTATCCAATTCCACCCAGAAGTTCGCCATTCTGTATACGGAAATGATATCCTTCGTAACTTTGCCCTTAACATTTGTAAGGCTAAAGGCGACTGGACAATGGATAACTTCATTGACATGCAGATCCAAAAAATCCGTAAAACAGTCGGTGATAAACGTGTCCTTCTTGGTCTATCAGGTGGAGTTGACTCATCTGTCGTTGGGGTTCTTCTCCAAAAGGCTATTGGCGATCAATTGATCTGTATCTTCGTAGACCACGGTCTTCTTCGTAAAGGAGAAGCGGACCAAGTTATGGACATGCTTGGTGGTAAGTTTGGTTTGAATATCGTCAAAGCAGACGCTGCTAAACGTTTCCTTGACAAACTTGCAGGTGTTTCTGACCCTGAGCAAAAACGTAAAATCATCGGTAATGAATTTGTGTATGTATTTGATGACGAAGCAAGCAAGCTCAAAGATGTGAAATTCCTTGCTCAAGGTACCTTATATACAGACGTTATCGAGTCTGGTACAGATACAGCTCAAACTATCAAGTCACACCACAACGTGGGTGGTCTTCCAGAAGACATGCAGTTTGAATTGATCGAACCACTCAACACTCTTTATAAAGACGAAGTTCGTGCTCTTGGTACAGAGCTTGGTATGCCAGACCATATCGTATGGCGCCAACCATTCCCAGGACCAGGTCTTGCTATCCGTGTTATGGGTGAAATCACTGAAGAAAAGCTAGAAACAGTTCGTGAGTCAGACGCTATCCTCCGTGAAGAAATTGCTAAAGCTGGCCTTGACCGTGACATCTGGCAATACTTTACTGTTAACACAGGCGTTCGTTCAGTTGGTGTTATGGGTGACGGTCGTACATATGACTACACGATTGCAATCCGTGCTATTACCTCTATCGATGGCATGACTGCTGACTTTGCCAAAATTCCTTGGGAAGTCCTTCAAAAAATCTCAGTACGTATCGTAAACGAAGTGGATCATGTTAACCGTATCGTCTACGATATTACAAGCAAACCACCTGCAACCGTTGAGTGGGAATAAAACAATAGAATACAAAGTCCTTAGTATGCAAGTTTCTAAGGGCTTTTCTTTGGCTTCTGATGATAAAGGATAATCTAGTTTAAATCAAAAAACCTCTCATCCCATATTTCTATGGTATTCGTTTCATATGCTAAATCATCAAGAGCATTTAGGACAAGACCTCCTATCACTAGATGCTGGGTTTAAGTGTGGATGTTACAATTCCTCATTTTACCTCTTATGGTAAGAATTACAGTTGTCTTTTCCAGGACTAAAACTCCTCCTTGACCAAGATATTACACCTGTATTCCCTTATACTCGCCCTTGTTGAAAGAAAGGGAAGCTTCGCACTAGGAACTTTATATACTATAAATACTATTACTGTTACCTCTGCCCTGAAAATCAAATTTTATCTTACTTTACAACAAATCTCGATGGCTATCGTGAGTATAAAAGCAATCCTAATATTTGCGCAATTTGTTCTCTATTATCCCGTTACTCGCCATATTTGGAAGAAATATTTAGAGATTTGTGAGGAGATTCGGCATCAAAAGAGAAACATGGAACTTTACCAAAAACGTAAAAAAACGGTAGAGAGACTTTTTGGTACAGCCAAAGAATACCACAATCTACGTTATGCAAGAGAAGTTTGCAATTACAAAATGAAGGAAAAAGTTGGGCTTGCTTTGGCACACCTGAATATCAAAAACTGCTAAATGATATCTAGGAAGCCTTTTTATTTTGCACTGAAAAGTGTTTTGATAAAGATTTCAGCCTATTTTAAGAATAGTAGCTTGAATGATATAAAAAAGACAAACACTAAAATGATGTTTGTCTTTGATCTGTTATTTATATTTCTCATCAACTCACTAGAGTTGAAAAATAACTTTATTTTCTCGCTACTTTCTCTTCAATATTTGTTTTAAAATTTTCTTCTGAATTTTCCATTATTTTACAAAACTCACTGTAGGATGAAACCTTCTGAGGGATTTGGATAGAGAGCTTTTTAAGCAAGACTCCGTACCCCGCTACTTCTCCTATTTCACTATTTACTGACTGCTCTATACTAGGAAAAATCAATCCAGCTTTCCAAGTTTTCCCAGCTTCTAAAATATAAGAATAGGAAATTAGTTGGAACAAGTCCTTACGATTGATTCCTTTTTCAGTGAACTCCAGTTTTTTATATTTTGCATCTAGAACAATCTTTCGTTCTCTGTCATAAAAATCTGGATATACTTTTCGTTTCCCAACAGAAAATACTGAAATTCCATCCGTCTTATCCTTATTTCTGGGATGTACAAAACCTTTTGGCAACAAGGTATAAACATACTCTTCCCAAAGCCAGGCAACATCAAAAAGAATACCGTGGATTTTTTGCTCTTGGTATCCTAAACCATTCTTTTCTCTATTTAGGATCATCAGGCAAAGCTCTTGCAACTTTCTGTACTCTCGAAAATAAGCATGGCGAAGAGGTTTTGTTTGATTTAGTCTTATAATCTTAGCACGATCAGCTTGTTTATACGAAGGTGTTACACGAATTATTTCTGTAATATTTTCACGATTAGTATAAATGATGCCTCTTCCTAGAGATTTTTGATTTTTAATGTACTCGATAGTATGACGAATCAGCTGCATCATCGGATTGTCATAAGTAAATTCTCTTGTAGTATAAGCAATATTACCTGTGAAAGGAAGATTTTTCTTGAGATGATTTACTACATCAATCACTCCCTTGATATGACTATCATTATGGGAAAACCTCTGGTATTCCTTATAAAGTCCCTTTCGCATAGCAGCTTCCAAATACTTTGGAAAGAGGTAGATTAAAAGCTGATAGAGTCTTTCCTCGCGCGATAAACCAACATCCAAACTAGTGAGATTGATATTTAGAACTTTCTGCAATAGATAATGCAAAAAATAGTCATCACTTTTACTCGAAAAGCGAGAAGAAATGGTTAATCTCTCCTGACCACACCCCAGAAATCCAATCACATTCCCTGTCTTAATTTTCTGATTGACTGTTTCCAAAATCTTTTGGTCTTTATCCAAATCAGGAGAATTTTTCAGGTCGTTTGGAAATATAAAGATACTATCTTCTTGAGAAAGATTATCTAGAGTTCTATCTAAAAGAACTTGACTAATTTTAGGATATTCTGTGATAAACTCTTCTTTGTTTAAGGCCTGTTGATTGTCAGTTAACTGCATCGTCATCACCAATATCTTGCTGACCAGTTTGATCATTATTTGTCAGTTCAAATGCTTTTTTCAATGTTTGCAGAGTTTCATCCTCTTCATAAGAACCACGCAAGTAGTCTTCTAGGAGGGGTTTAATATAATCAGACCAGAGTAATTCATAGTCAAAATCTACATCCTTCAACTTAAGAAAATAACTTGGTCCGATATGATAATGACTGTTTAGCTCCTGAACGTTTTCGATAGCAACGTTCAAGTTTCTTAAACGTTTTTTCGCTTCTTCTGCTTCATCACCGAGAACATTGTCTAGCATACCAACTTGACTCTCAGCAGTAACTTCAACAAAACGGAAGCGACGACGCATAGCAAAATCAAAGGTGTCCACTGAACGGTCAATATCATTCATAGTTCCGATAATATAGACATTTTCAGGGATATAAAATTTCTCATCAGTCTCATGTAAATTAGCATACTGAGTAGAAACACATCCCTTTTCACCACGATAGCCAGGGTCAATAGAGAAAAAGAGTTCACCAAAAATCTTAGAAATCTCACCACGGTTGATTTCATCGATGATGAAGACGAATTTCTTATCTGTGTTGATCGTTGGAGACACATAATCACATAAGCCATAACTTTCTTTCATGTGATCTAAAACGATTTTTTGATAAGTTTCGTACTTTAACTTGGTTTCCTCACCCTTGTACAAAAGATACACTTTTTCTTTGGTAGCAACAGGAGAATCAAACTTCACATTCCCTTGACTATTTAAACTGGCTGGAACCGAACTACGAGGGAAGAAATATTGTCCTTGCTTTTCATTGATAGCATCCGTTAGCTTAGTCCACATTTCTTCAAAATTATCTTGACCTCCAGTCTTCTGAGCTTCTTTAGCCCTCTGGCAAAACTCTTTAAAAATACCATCTTGTAATTTAAACTCAATAGCTCCATCCCCATTTGATACTGGTCTCAACCCCTCCACAAAATCTGTATAATCATAGGAAGGGTGAAATTGTACAAAGCCAATTTGATCTTCATTACCACCCATTAGCTCTGCCGCTATTTCTTTAGCAAGATAAGTTTTTCCCGTGCCAGGAGCACCACGGAGGATGAGGTTTTTGGATTGTAATAAGATATTCTTATACTCGTTAATATTTTCTGACATGTTTATCTCTTCCTTTTCTGATTCTCTATAAAAACTAGTGAAATTATCATAAAACTCTTTTAAAATATCGTTAGGTTCAGCAGTAGATTCCAACTCTAAGTCCTTGACAAAGTATTTATAATCTAAATCTTCATCTCGATTATTACTATACCATTTTACTATTTTAAATTCTGTGAGTTTAAAGCTCTGAAAACCACACCTTATATTTATCCATGAGTTATCAATGTCACTCAGCCGATAACCAAAGTAAGGTGATTTAATATATCCATTACCACTCTTTGGACCAAAATGACCTGTGTTAAGCATTTCAACTTTGTACGGAATACCCTCAATAGTCAGAGCAGGGTAAATATGTTCAGCTCCATCTAATTTTTGAGAACGTTTAATTTCTATATCTTTTGAATTATAGATATTTGCTTGATTCACAAATTTAGATAAAAATTCTTTGAAGATTTTATAACACTCTGATTTAATTCCACTTTTTACAAATTCATAAGATTTATTTATAAAAGGTAAAATCTCATTTAATGAATTTTCATCCTCAATTAAATACTCAGCATCAAGTGTCCAACCGAATGAATCAGGCTTCTTATTAAACAACAAAATATCTGAATCATGAAGACTCTTAGAGAGAACGGCAATCTTTATTCCTTTATTTTGAAAATTAATCTCTATAAAATTTTGTAACTTCCCTTTCCTATTTTTAACCTGAAAAGAAATATAACTTTTTGTTTGATTTTCAATTGCATCTGGGAATTCTTTTTTTATCCTGTCAATGAAAGTTTGTTCTGAAACCATTGTGTTCTCCTTGTTCATTAAAAATTTATTGTTAGATTTAAATTATATTTGTTTCGTTCAAAGTAAGATATTTTACTTTGAACGAAACTACATTCTATTAATATATTCTGCATCTAGCATATCATATCTATCAAAAAAAGAAAAGAATTTCTAAAGAAAAGCCTAGTGTAGAGTAGGGTATTCCCTCATAACACTAGACTTCTTTTTTATCTTAATAATACTCTCCCTGGCGGTAGTCCCATGAGTTAAAGGTGTCTGACAGGTGCATCATAATCTTATCAATGTCAAGCCCTTTGCGGATTACAACTGGAGCTGGTGAAGTTGAGCGTGCTCCTCCTTGTTCTGGGATGAGTTTACCATCTTTATCGACCATAGACACCATCACACCTTGCTCGTAGCGTGTTTCAATCGTTTTATCAGGCTGGATAGATGCCACATAGTCATCCGCCTCGATAACAAGGTCAACTGCACCTTCGATGCGTTCTCCGATACCTTCTACCTTACCACGGTTTCCTTTTCCAGATGGGTTAGCTGATGACGCATAAACCATCTTGCCTTCTTCCCAAAGTTTGGCAGCTAATTGTTCACCAGCTTTCCCGAATTTGATAACAAAACAGCTAGTACCACGCACGTCCGTCATAAGTTCTTCACGGCCATCACCGTATGCTTTGAGTTTTTCAAAGGCTTCTGGTTTCCAAGGAAGGATACAACCAAGAAGAATGTCTTCGTCCCAATGTTTTTGGTAAAAGGCTTCAATTTCTGGGTTGAGTTGTGCTAAAGCGCGAAGCTCGTCCATGCTACCACAGAGAACGACACCTGGTTTGTTACGGTTACGTTCTTTAGCTTCAAACTTGCGTTCAAGTCCTTCCTTATCACTAGTCATGATGATGTAACCAACTTTTGTAGGGCAAACGATACATCCGCCCTCACCTTTTAAAATCTCATAGCCTTCTTGTGAAAGTGTTCCGTTCCATTGAATGTGTTTTGTCATAGTTCTATTTCCTTTTCTATTTTTCTTCTAATCCTGCCAGTAGGCTGGTCGTTGTTTTTCATATGCAGCAATCAAGTCTTCATACTGCAAAGTAATACCGATATCATCCAAACCATTTAAGAGCTTGTGTTTCCATTCGCTATCGATTTCGAAAGTAAATTCTCCAACTGGTGAGATGATTTTTTGTTGTTCCAAGTCTACAGTTACCTGTTCGGTCGGTTTGAGTTGGGCTAGCTTTTCTCTAACCTCTCTGGGCTGTACAATAGGCAACATGCCATTGTTGAGTTCATTATTGTAATGAATATCACCGAAAGACCCCGCAATCACGACCTTAAAACCATAGTCTGCTAAGGCCCAAGCTGCATGTTCCCTCGAAGAACCTGCCCCAAAGTTATCCCCTGAGATAAGAATACTGGCTTTACGATATTCAGGCTGATTAAAGACAAAGTCAGGATCCTCAGTATACTTGTCGTCCAGATAACGCCAAGCATACATGAGGTACTTACCAAAGCCTTTCTTATCGATCAACTTGAGAAACTGCTTGGGTAGGATTTGGTCGGTGTCGATATTATCATTCATGAGAGGAACGGTCGTTCCCGTATAAACTGTAAATTTCTCCATATCCTCTCCTTACTGGGCTTCTGGCATTTGCCGAACATCTACGAAGCGCCCTGCAATAGCTGCCGCAGCTGCCATGGCTGGACTGCAGAGGTGGGTCTTAGCACCAAAGCCTTGTCTATCTTCAAAGTTGCGGTTGCTGGTTGAGGCGCAGTGAACGCCATCTGGAACCTTGTCCGGATTCATTCCTAGGCACATAGAGCAACCTGGGTCTCTCCACTCAAAACCAGCATCTAGAAAGACCTTATCCAAGCCCAACTTCTCAGCAGCTCGTTTGACAGGACGAGAACCTGGGACTACGATAGCCGTTAAGTTAGGAGCAATCTTCTTCCCTTTAACAAATCGCGCAGCCAGTTGCAAGTCGCTGAGACGAGCATTAGTACAAGAACCGATAAAGATATAGCCTAGTTCAATATCAGCTGGCTTTTGACCAGGCTCCAAGTCCATGTAATTGTAGGCTCGCTCATCATTCATATCCTTAATTTCTGGGAATCTACTGTCAAAGTCAACCCCCATAGCAGGGTTGGTTCCCCAGGTCACCATAGGAGCAAGGTCTGAGACATCCATATGAATAACCTTATCGTAAACAGCATCATCATCACTGACAAGGATCTTCCAATCCGCCACAGCCTCCTCTAAAGCCTCTGGAACACATTCTCGTCCCTTGAGATAGTCATAGGTGGTTTGGTCCGGATTCATAATTCCCATCTTGGAGCCAAACTCGATGGACATATTGCAGATGGTCATGCGCTCTTCCATGCTCAGTGCATCAATAGCCTGACCCCTATATTCCACCACATAGCCAACTCCACAGGCAACGCCGTATTTAGCAATCAAGGCTAAAATGAAATCCTTGGAATAAACTCCTTTTTGAGGAACACCAGTGAATTCTACCAACATTTTCTTGGGTTTGACCTGCCAGAGTGTCTGTGTCGCAAAGACATGCTCAACCTCACTAGTCCCAATCCCAAAGGCGATTGCTCCGAAAGCTCCGTGGGTTGCCGTATGGCTGTCTCCACAAACGATGAATTTTCCTGGTTGAGTCCGTCCTGTTTCTGGACCAACCATATGAACGATTCCTTGTTTTTCAGAACCGTGGGCCGCATGTTCGATCCCAAACTCCTCAACATTTTCAGCTAGCTTATCAATTTGTGCCTTGGAAATGACATCTCGAATATCATAGATATTGACCGTCGGAACATTGTGGTCAAAGGTTCCAAATGTCAAGTCTGGTCGTCTCAATCTGCGCCCTGCATCTCGTAGTCCTTGAAAAGCCTGAGGGCTGGTCACTTCATGAATATAGTGCTGGTCCACATACATGAGTTGGGGCTGCCCCTCTTCTCCTGTGATGACATGACGGTCCCATAATTTATCAAAAATTGATTTTCCTGCCATCCATTACCTCCAAGTAATATATAAGGCTACTAGTGTGGTCACCATCCCAAGAAACCAAACTGTTTTAAAATACCATTTTCTAGTCTTGTGGTGAAAAATGATTCCTGCCAACCAGGCCCCAAAACCACCACAAGTAAAGGCTAAAATAAGTAAGATTTTCTCAGGGATGCGCCAAACTCTTCTCCTTGCCTTGGATTTATCAATGCCATAAATCAAGAAAATCATGACATTCCAAATCAAGAGGGCAAGATTAATTTTTTCGTCTAACTTCATAACCTTGCAATAATCGCTTCTGTCATTTCCTTGGTCGAAGCCTGACCTCCTATATCTCTCGTTAAAATTCCTGCTGCCAAACTGGCTTCTACTGCACGCTCGATACGCTCTGCATCCTCATAACGTCCAAAACTGTCTCTCAGCATCATGGCCACTGATAAAATCATGGAGATAGGATTGGCAATTCCTTGACCAGCAATATCAGGTGCTGAACCGTGAATAGGTTCATAGAGACTTGGTCCATTTTCAGAATGACTGGCTGATGGCATGACGCCAAGTGTACCAGATAGAACGCTTGATTCATCCGAGAGAATATCTCCAAAAAGATTCTCCGTTACAATAACATCAAACTTGGCAGGATTGGTAATCATAAGCATAGCAGCTGAGTCCACCAGCTGGTGCTCCAAGGTTACATCTGGGAAATCCTGAGCGACTTCCTCAGCTATTTTCCGCCAAAGTTTTGATGTAGCTAGAACATTTTGCTTATCGATACTAGTAAGGATTTTTCTGCGATTTCTTGCAATTTCAAAGGCCTTACGAATAATCCGCTCTACTTCTTCATAGCTATAGTCGTTAATATCACGCGCTTTGCACTCTTCAAGGATATGATCTCCAAAGTAAATCCCGCCAGTCAACTCACGCACCACAACAAAGTTTACACCATTAATTCGTTCTGGTTTTAGTGGTGACAAATGCTTGAGACTCTCAAATATCTTAACAGGGCGAATATTGGCATAGAGATTGAGTTCCTTACGAAGAGCCAGCAAGCCCTGTTCAGGCCTAACAGCTGCGCCATCATACTTGGGACTACCGATAGCTGCTAGGAGAATGGCATCTGCTTCCCTACTTGCCTTGAGAGTTTCATCAGGTAAGGGATGCCCCACAGCATCAATACCTGCACCTCCGAAGGGTCTTCTGTCAATCTCATAGTCAAAACCTGTTTTTTCAGCTAGAGCTTCCAGAACCTCTAAACCAGCCTCCATGATTTCTGGGCCAATTCCGTCCCCTGCTAGAGCTATTATTTTCTTTGTCATAGCATTCTCCTTTACACGCTAGGCATATCTCGATAGGAAACGCTACGTCCCATCTCACCAGCATTCTCTTTTTGAACAAAGGTATTAGCATTGATGTAGGCAATAGCCGAAGCTTTCAACACATCGAAATCGAGACCTGCTGCGTTAAAGATGGTTTCTGTATCTCTGTTTTCAACAGTGACCAAGACCCGAGCCTGGGCATCAATTCCATCTGTCACAGCATCAATGGTGTAGGACACCAAACGGACGGATTGATTAAAGAACTTATCGATAGCATTAAATATAGCCTCAACAGATCCTTGTCCTGTCGCATTGAACTCGACTTTCTCACCATCCATATTAGCTAGACTAACGAGCGCTTCAATGTCATTATCTGCATGGGTTTGCAGTTGTAAATCATCAAAGTGGAAGCCTTCTGGATTTTCAACCATGGTTCCAGCTACCAGAGCACGAATATCTGCATCTGTTATTTCTTGTTTCTTGTCGGCCAGTGCCTTGAACTTAGCGAAGAGTGGTTTGATGTCCTCTTCTGTAAAGTCTAGGGCCAATTCTCTTAGTTTCTCGACAAAGGCATGGCGACCTGACAATTTTCCAAGTGGGAGACTATTACTCTTAACACCAACCAATTCAGGTGTGATGATCTCATAAGTGAGAGGATTTTTAAGGACTCCATCTTGATGAATACCCGATTCGTGAGAGAAGGCATTGCCACCGACCACAGCCTTGTTTTTAGGAACTGGAATTCCTGAGAAGCGAGAAACCATTTCTGACGTATTGATGGTCTCATTTAAGACAATACTGGTATCTGCTTGATAGTAATCTTGGCGAATATTGAGGGCCACTGCTATTTCTTCCAAAGCAGCATTGCCAGCTCGCTCACCAATACCGTTGATAGTTCCTTCGACACGTCCTGCCCCATTCTTGACAGCAGCAAGGCTATTAGCAACTGCCATTCCGAGGTCATCATGACAGTGTGGTGAATAGATAATCTGACGAGACGTCTTGACATTCTCAATCAAGTGTTTGAAGATAGCTCCGTATTCCTCTGGTGTGGTAAATCCTACCGTATCAGGGATATTGATATAAGACGCACCTGCATCAACCGCTGTTTGAACAACTTGCAGGAGGAAATCCAACTCTGTTCTAGTCGCATCTTCAGGAGAGAATTCGACCACTCCAAACTTAGAACGTGCGTAAGAAACATGCTCCTTAATAGCTTCTAAAATCTCTTCCTTGCTCTTATTAAGCTTATACTTACGATGAATCGGACTGGTAGCGATAAAGACGTGAACCTGTGGATACTTGGCATCCTTTAGCGCCTCATAACAAGCATCAATATCAGACTTGACAGATCGTGCCAAACCAGTCACCGCTGTTTTCTTCAAGACTTTAGCAATCTCCTGCACTGCTGTAAATGAATCAGGACTCGCTGCCGGAAAACCAGCTTCAATTGCTGAAATGCCCCATTTCTCCAGCTGTCTTGCAATGGCAATTTTTTCCTTGATTGAAAAATTAACACCAGGTGTCTGCTCTCCATCCCGAAGGCTAGTATCTAGAAATTCAACTGTTCGCATAAGATTTCCCCTTTTCCAAATATGGTTTTAAAAAAACATCTCGCTTAGAAATCCAAGCGAGATGTTGATTTACTCCCGCTTGGTAAGCCAAACAGGACTAATGCTTTTTGCACTAGCCCGAGTACCTCAACAACAAAGCAAATTGATTAAACTTAGCTGTTTTCATGTTTGACTTTCTCCTTCGTTTGATGTCTTGTTAAGTATTTTAGCATAGGAATAATCTCATGTCAAGAAAAAATCCAATATTTTCTGAAAATTTCTTCAGTAAAGAATATTTTGCTAATTGAAAGCATTTGAAAACACAAGGGAATTTCCTTACTTTTTCAAAGTCAAATTCCAACTGATTTCTAGCAAATCTAGAACGTCATCATCAGATAAACTATCATCAAGAGTAAGACTAATCCAGTAGCGTTTGTTCATATGAAAGGCAGGATAAATACCCTTTTGTGAAAGCAAGTCAGCCACTTGATTGTTTTTGAGGTTGACAGCTTCGACTAGCCCTTCTCTGTCCTTTTCCAGCTTATCCCAAGATATTTTCATCAAGACAGCATACCACTTTTTATTGCCTTCGTGTCTTAACACTGCCGTATCAGGCGATTTCTCCCACAAATACTCCAACTGATTACCATACTTTTCCTGAACTTGAGTCATGATTCGCTTAGTCTGAGGGCAGATAAAATCCTGTACCTCAAAACAAGCCTTCCGAATCTGGTAGAGAATCTCCAGACAAGCCTCACGGACACTTGCAACAAAACTTCCTTTAAAACTTTCCATATGGACTTGTGGATAGAGGTCACCGGTTTCCTGATCAAAGACTTGAAAGCTCACATTATCAGCAGTGATGGATACAGTCATGACAAAGTCACCTTGCAAAATCTGGCAACTATAGGTCCAAACTCCCCTATTTTCTACAAAACCATAAGCATGAGCCTTTTCTTTATTAAATTGATAGGATTTAAAAATTTCAAACATAAGTGAAAACTGCTACCAAAAGCTAGCAGTTCCTTTCTATTTTTTAAAAGACAACCTTGGTTCCATGCAATTGTGTCACACCTAGCTGGTCGATAAAGGTTTGACGGTTGCCAAGGTCAATCCCCCCACCTGGTAGAATTTCAATCTTACCTTTAGCATGTTCCAAAATTCTGTGATAGTGAGCAAAACGTTTTTCTAAGGAATCCCCAGACACACCAGCACGAGTTAAGATACGAGTTACTCCAGCTTGGCTGAGCCAGTCAATAGCTTCCAGTTGATCTTCATCGCTCAATTCATCAAAGGCCATGTGGAAGACAATTTCCATTCCTTTTGATGCAGTAATTAACTTTTCAAGATTAGGTTTATCCAACTTCTTATCAGCAGTTAAAGCCCCAAATACAACTCCTTGACTGCCAGATTGAGCAGTCAAACGAATGTCTTCTAGCATAATAGCAATTTCTAGGTCATTGTAGACAAAGTCGCCACCACGTGGACGAATCATGGTCATGATGGTCGTATCGTAGTTAGCTGCCAATTCAACCGCTGCCTTGGTCACTCCATAGCTGGGAGTTGTCCCACCAACTGCTAGATTGTCACAAAGTTCGATTCGACGAGCTCCAGCCTCCATCGCTTTTTCAAGCAAGGTCACATTTTCAGCACAAAATTCGTAAATCATTTGATTCTCCTTGATTATTACTTTGAATTTATTATATCATATTATCGTAAATATGCTTTTATTTATATCAAGGAAAATAGTTACTATTTTTTATTCTTTGTCCGGAATGACCTTGAAGAGATAATAAGTGATAAAGATGGTCAAGGCTCCGAGACCAATTTTGACTGGTAAGAGAGGGGCAAAATAAATGGAAATTCCCATCAAAATGTAGATAGATACGATAATTTTTTTCTTTCGTTCACGCGCAATAGACTTAGTCTCGCGAAAATCAGCCACATATGCTTGATAGAGCTTAGTATGATAAAGCCAGTCTTCGAAGCGCTTGGAACTTTTTGAGAAACAAGCAATAGACAACAAAAGAAAAGGCGTTGTGGGCAGCAAGGGCAAAACAACCCCAATAATAGCCAAGGCCAATGATAAAAAACCAATTATCAAATAGATAAGACGCATAACTTCTCCTAGTTAAAATAATCTTCTTCTAGTTTCGCATAAAATGATGAATTTTGTCAAGTTCTAACCAAAAAGAGCCTGAAATTTACTTTCAGGACTCTCCTCTTATTTAATCTTTTCTTCCTCGTAGTCACCTTTGCTACAAACAACCTGCTTGCCACCACCACGGACTTTTTTCTCCATAAGGAAGTTGCCACATTTTGGACAGTCACGACCAACAGGCTTGTCCCAAGAGGTAAATTCACATTCTGGATAGCGATTGCAACCATAGAAGAGACGGTTACGCTTTGTTTTACGCTCAATGATTTGTCCCTGATGACAACTTGGACACTCAACACCAATCTCTTTCACGATTGCTTGGGTATGACGGCAATCTGGGAAATTGCTACAAGCGTAGAACTTACCAAATCGACCAAGTTTAATGACCATTGGACTGCCACACACTTCACAATCAAATCCAGCTGGTTCATCCTTGATCTGGATTTTCTCCATTTCTTCTTCAGCCTTGGCAACCTCTTTAGAGAAGGGTTTGTAAAAGGCATCAATGACACGTTGCCACTGCTCTTTTCCGACTTCGACATCATCCAGTTTGCCTTCCATTTCAGCTGTAAAGGTCACGTTTACGATATCTGGGAAATATTCAACGATGAGCTTGTTAACAATTTCTCCCAACTCTGTTGGTTCAAAACGTTTGGCTGCAAGGCGAACATAATAACGTTTCTGAATGGTTTCAATGGTTGGTGCGTAGGTTGACGGACGTCCAACCCCATTTTCCTCCAAGGTCTTGATAAGGGTCGCTTCAGAATAGCGAGCAGGTGGTTGAGTGAAATGTTGCTCTGGTTTGCTATTGACCTGCTTAACCACATCTCCAACAGCCATGTCCGGTAACATCTTATTCTTGTCAGAATCATTATAAATGGCCAGATAACCATCAAACTTAACCTGGCTACCATTGGCAGCAAATTGAACTCCATTTTGAGACAATTTAACAGCCATAGTATCAAAGACAGCAGCTGTCATCTGGCTCGCTACAAAACGATTCCAGATAAGAGTATAAAGCTTGAGCTGATCCTTGTCCAGATACTTAGCGATGCTTTCAGGTGTATTAAAAACGCTAGACGGGCGAATAGCCTCATGGGCATCCTGAGCACCTGATGCATTTTTGACCTTGCTACCATGCTTAGAATACTTGCTACCAAAACGATCCGTAATGAAACTTGCTGCTTCATTTTGCGCTACAGGACTGATACGAGTTGAATCGGTACGCATATAGGTAATCAAACCTTGGACACCAGAACCGATATTAATTCCTTCATAGAGCTGTTGGGCAACCATCATGGTCTTTCGAGTACGGAAATTGATTTTATTGGCAGCATCCATCTGCATAGATGAAGTGGTATAGGGTAATGGAGCATTGCGTTTGCGCTCTTTCTTATCTACCTGATCCACTGAAAAATCTTTGCTAGTCAGACGAGATAAGACTTCCTTGACCTCATCATTGCTAGTCAGTTTCAGCTTTTTACCGTCCACTCCATAGAAGGAAGCTTGAAATTGCTTGGTTCCCTTTTTAAAGACACCATCAATTGTCCAATACTCTTCTGGTTGGAAGGCATTGATTTCATTCTCACGGTCAATGATTAACTTAAGCGCAATAGACTGAACGCGACCTGCTGACAAGCCCTTCTTGACCTTTTTCCACAAAATAGGCGAAATCGAATAGCCTACCAAGCGGTCCAAGACACGACGAGCCTGTTGGGCATCGACCAAGTCCATATCAATCTTACGCGGTTCTTTAAAAGCATTTTTGACTGCATCCTTAGTGATTTCATTGAAGACCACACGGTTAGCATCATTTTCATCCAAGTTGAGAATATGGGCCAAATGCCAAGAAATCGCTTCTCCTTCACGGTCCGGGTCACTCGCCAGAAAGACTTTATTAGCTTTTTTGGCTTCTTTTTTCAAGTCATTGATAAGAGGACCTTTTCCTCGGATATTGATATATTGCGGTTCATAATTATTTTCAATATCGACTGACATACTGGATTTCTTCAAATCACGGATATGCCCGACACTGGCTAAAACCTTGTAGTTTCTGCCTAGATATTTTTCAATCGTCTTGGCCTTAGCAGGCGACTCCACGATTACTAGATTTTTTTTAACTGTTGATTTTTTCTTTTTTGTTGCCGTAGCCACAGTATCACACCTTTTCAAAGTAATAAACTTTATAAAGTGTAAACCATTTTGCCATAACTGTCAAGACTTAGCTCCTATATATAGAAGAAAAGTTTGTCTAGTAAGCGAACTTTCGTCTTAAAATTCAAATTCCGCAAGAACATCTTGCCCGCTTGTGACCAATTTTGCCCCTTCTTGAATCAAATGATGGCAACCGTCTGATAGTCCATCTAAAATACTACCAGGAATAGCAAAAACATCGCGCCCTTCCTCCATTGCTCGCTCACAGGTAATGAGACTACCTGAGCGCATCTTAGCCTCTGCTACAATCACACCACGACAAAGTCCAGCAATGATGCGATTGCGGGCAGGAAAATGAAATTTCAGAGGTTGTTCGCCAGGTCCATATTCACTGAGAACCAGATGCTCATTGCCGATGTAGTCTTGCAAGCGTTTATTGGCTTTAGGATAAAACACATCCAGTCCTGTTCCAATCACTGCAATGGTTTTTCCGCCATTCTGAAGAGTTGCCTTATGAGCTGCTGTGTCAATGCCCTTAGCTAATCCACTGACGATAACCAGTTCATTTTCCAAGCCCTGAATGACTTTTTCAACTGACTTAGCTCCCTGTTTGCTACAAGCACGACTTCCTATGACTGCTACCTTCGGGAATTTCAAGAGGTCAAGATTTCCCTTGTAAAATAAAAGCACAGGAGCATCGTATATTTCACTTAAATCCCAAGGGTAACAGTCATCTAAAATAGAGAAAGATGGAAATTTTTGAAACTCCTTTTCCAAATGCGCATCGTCTATCTGAAAATAACGTTCCATAAAAACAGCTGGATTTCGGCAACCTGAAATTTCTGCAATGTCACCCAATAAAAGTTCCTGATCGACATTTTCACCGTATTCTAGGACATTCAAAATCTGTTGATTGGTCAAACCTGATTTTTTCAACTTATAGATTTCATAGTTTGTTATTTTCATAAATATCTCCATTTCTTTTTCTACTCATCTATCTATTCGTAAAACAAATTAAAAAGAAGACCATTTGATCTTCTTTTATTTATCTTTGTTGTTTGATATTTAAAGTCTATCAACTATAAAATGCTTTTCTTTATACTTCTACTCTTCATCCATGCTCAAAACGCTGAGGAAGGCTTCTTGTGGAACTTCTACTGATCCGATAGCTTTCATGCGCTTCTTACCTGCTTTTTGTTTTTCAAGGAGTTTGCGTTTACGAGAAACGTCACCACCATAACATTTAGCAAGTACGTTCTTACGAAGGGCCTTGATATCAGTACGAGCTACAATCTTGTGTCCAATAGCTGCTTGGATAGGAACCTCAAATTGTTGGCGAGGAATGATTTTCTTGAGCTTATCAACGATGAGTTTCCCACGTTCGTAGGCAAAATCCTTGTGAACGATAAAGCTAAGGGCATCCACCTTGTCTCCATTGAGAAGGATATCCATTTTCACCAGCTTAGATGGGCGATATTCTGACAATTCGTAGTCAAAACTTGCATAACCACGTGTCGAAGACTTAAGCTTATCAAAGAAATCAAAGACGATTTCAGCCAGTGGAATTTGATAGATAACATTGACACGGTTATCATCGATATAGTCCATCGTCACAAAGTCACCACGCTTGCGCTGAGCTAATTCCATCACTGCTCCGACAAACTCCTGTGGCACCATGATTTGCGCCTTAACATAAGGCTCTTCAATGGTCGCAATCTTGGTAGGATCTGGGAACTCAGATGGGTTAGACACATCCATAGACTCGCCGTCGGTCAAGTTGACCTTATAGATAACAGATGGAGCTGTCATGATAAGGTCAATATTAAACTCACGTTCCAAACGTTCTTGGATAACATCCATATGGAGAAGTCCAAGGAAACCACAACGGAAACCAAATCCAAGTGCCTGAGATGTTTCTGGTTCAAATTGGAGACTAGCATCATTCAGTTGCAATTTTTCAAGGGCTTCACGTAGATCATTATACTTGTTTGACTCAATTGGGTAGAGACCTGCAAAAACCATAGGATTCATCTGCTTGTAACCATGTAATGGCTCTGCCGCAGGATTGGTTGCCAAGGTAACGGTATCACCCACACGAGTGTCCTGAACCGTCTTGATAGAAGCTGCAATATAACCAACGTCACCAGTAGCAAGGAAATCACGACCAACTGCTTTGGGTGTAAAAATACCAACTTCTGTCACATCAAAGGTCTTGCCATTGCTCATGAGCTGAATCTTATCCCCAGGTTTAACAACCCCATCCATGACACGAACTTGGAGGATAACCCCACGGTAAGCATCGTAAACAGAGTCGAAAATCAAGGCCTTAAGTGGCGCCGTCACATCACCTGTTGGTGCTGGTACTTTTTCTACGATTTGCTCGAGGATTTCTTCAATACCGATTCCAGCCTTAGCAGAAGCCAAAACTGCTTCGCTGGCATCCAATCCAATGACATCTTCAATCTCTGTACGCACGCGCTCAGGATCTGCAGCTGGTAGGTCAATTTTGTTAATGACTGGCATGATTTCCAAATCATTGTCCAAGGCCAGATAAACGTTAGCAAGGGTTTGAGCCTCAATACCTTGAGCAGCATCGACCACCAGAATCGCTCCCTCACAGGCAGCGAGCGAACGTGAAACTTCATAGGTAAAGTCCACATGTCCAGGCGTGTCAATCAAGTGGAAGATATAGGTCTCCCCATCTTTTGCAGTATAATTCAGCTCAATGGCATTCAACTTAATGGTAATCCCACGTTCCCGTTCTAAATCCATGCTATCCAAAAGCTGGGCCTGCATTTCACGGCTTGAAACGGTTTCTGTTTTTTCCAAAATGCGGTCTGCAAGAGTCGATTTCCCGTGGTCAATATGAGCGATAATAGAGAAGTTACGGATCTTCTCCTGTCGTTTTTTCAATTCTTCTAAGTTCATGATTCTCTTCCTTTCAGGGTATCTATTTATTATAAATTGTTTTTGACATTTTGACAAGACCATACCCTGCTAGGAGTACTAATCTTCAGCGACAAAGCCGTCATTTTCGATAAAGTGGTGTTCTGTCATTCCTTGGTCCGTAAAGACAATCCCATGAAGGACACCACCGTAAACAGCTCCTCCATCCATTCCAATCTTGCCATCTTCTGTAGTCCAAAGCTCAGCTGTACCTCGCTCTTGCTTTAACAAACCATAAACCGGTGTATGGCCAAAGACAATGGTTTTTCCAGTATGATTTTCTGCTTCGTGGAATGGTTTTCTGAGCCATACTTTTTTATAATCTGTGGTTTCATGCCAGTCATCCAAGGTCAAATCAATACCTGCGTGAACAAAGATATACTTGTCTGTCTCTACCACAAATGGCATTTGACGAATAAATTCGACCAAGTCTGCTGCTTCAGTAGCAACACGCTTGGCATCTTCTACCCCATCAACCGGTGCATCCAAGGGACGACCTAGGATAGAGTTAATAGTTGTATCTCCACCATTACGACGATAGTGGTCATAACTTTCTTCTGGGTCATCTAGCCAAGTCAAAAACATATACTCGTGATTTCCTGACAAACAGATAGCCCCTTGATTATCGACCAAGTCCTTAACCATCTCTAGGACACGGCAACTATCTTCACCACGGTCAATCAAGTCCCCTAGAAAGAGCAACTGGGCCTGACCATTCCATGTTTTGAGAAGGTCTTCCAGCATCCCAGCTTTTCCGTGAACATCTCCAATTACATAATAGTCTGTCATCTTATTTCTCCCTGTTTCTCAACAATTCTCTGGCTTGCGTCAGGGCTGCTTCCGTCACATCATCACCTGCCAACATCTTAGCAACTTCCTCGACTCGCTCTTCAATCGTCAAGAGACGAACAGTCGAAACTGTTGAATGCTCATTGCTAATCTTCTCAATAAAGAATTGATAATCCGCAATCGCAATCACTTGTGGCAAATGGGAAATAGCCAGAACCTGACCATGTTGGCCAATCTTGTGAATCTTCTGTGCAATGGCCTGAGCTACACGACCTGAAACTCCTGTATCCACTTCATCAAAGACAATACTTGTCTTGCCTTCTTTACGTGAAAAGGCAGACTTAATGGCTAGCATGAGACGAGACAATTCTCCACCAGATGCAACCTTAACCAAGGGTTTAAAGTCTTCACCAGGATTAGTTGAAATGTAAAACTCAACCATTTCATTTCCCTCACGACTGAATTTGCCCTTGCTAAAACGAACCTGAAACTGGGCTTTTTCCATATAGAGGTCCTGCAGTTCTTGTTTAATCTCAGCTTCAAGCTGCTGAGCCAAGTCATGACGAGCAGATGCAAGCTGGCCTGCCAAATCAACAAGATTGACTTCCAATTTCTTGAGCTCTGCTTCCATGTCCTCAGAAGAAAGATTATTGCCTGTCAAGAGATTGTATTCTTCCGTAATCTTGGCAAAATAAAGCAAGACATCATCTACAGTTCCACCATACTTACGGGTAATGGTATGAAGGAGGTCCAAACGATTCTCAACCTGCATGAGACGATTGCCGTCAAAATCAAGGTCCTCAATGATAGCTTCCAAACGTTTGCTAATGTCTTCTAAGACATAGTAGGTCTCAGACAGTGAGCTTGAAATTTCACGGTATTCAGGATCATACTCTTCGACACTTTCCATATCATTCATGGCTGAACGAACATTGGCCAGACTTGAAAAATCTTCATTGACCAACATGCTATAAGCATTGGTCAGCGTATCCGCAATGTTTTTATGGTTGAGGAGCTTCTCTCGCTCTTGATTTAGAACCAGGTCTTCTCCAGCCTGCAAGTTTGCCGCCTCAATCTCTGCCATTTGAAATTCCAACATTTCAATACGTGCCTTGTGTTCCTGTTGGTTTTTCTTGACTTCCAGAACCTGCTTGCGCATTTTTCGATAGGCATCAAAACTCGTTTGATAGGTTTCTTTCAAGGCCCAAAAAGCTGCATCGCCAAATTCATCCAACATCTGGATATGCAGTTGGGGACGCATTAACTCTTCTTGGTCATGTTGACCATGAATATCTACCAGATGTTGCCCAATAGCACGCAAAACAGACAGATTGACCATCTGGCCATTCACACGGCTGATACTACGACCATTTTGCAAGATTTCTCGACGGATGATAATTTCATCACCCATTTCCAAACCTTGCTCATCAAAAATTTCCTGTAAAAGGCGACTATTCTCAACTGAGAAAAGCCCCTCAATCTCTGCCTTTGGCGCACCATGACGAATAACATCTGTCGTCGCACGAGCTCCCAACATCATATTCATGGCATCAATGATAATCGACTTCCCTGCACCCGTTTCACCAGTCAGGACAGTCATCCCCTTTTCAAAATTGAGGGAAATAGCCTCAATAATGGCAAAGTTTTTTATCGAAATTTCAAGTAACATATAGACCTACCAATTTTTTACTTGTTCAAAGATTTCCTCAGCTAGACTTTCACTTCTGGCAATGACTAAAATCGAGCTATCATCAGCTAAACAGCTAAAAATCTTATCCGCAAAAGTCTCGGTTAACTGAGCTTTTACAAAAGCTGTATTTCCTGGGATGACTTGGAGATTGATCATCTTGTCCATCAATTCTGCCGATTCGATATTGTCTTCAGCCAGTTGCAAACTTTTCACGATTGATTTTGGCAATTCATAGACATAGGTATTGTCTCTCAAAGGAATTTTGACAATACCTAGCTCTTTGATATCTCGGGATACCGTCGCTTGAGTGGCAGTGATACCTGCTTCTTTCAAATGTTCTACGATTTCTTCTTGTGTACCGATTTGATAATCTGTCACAAATCGTCTAATTTTTTCAAGTCTCTCTTTTTTATTCATTTTTAAATTGACTATGCGCCCTCTCTACTACTTCTTCAATATCAGCCAGAACCTGATTGCTTGCTGACTCTTCTTTTTTCAAATACGCTAAAAACTCAATATTTCCATGACCGCCTTGGATGGGAGAAAAGTCCAAACCAAGAACTGAAAAGCCTTCCTCTACTGCCATAGCTGTGACAGATTCAAGGACATGTTGATGAACCTTGGCATCGCGAATGATTCCATTTTTTCCAATTTGCTCACGTCCTGCCTCAAACTGGGGCTTAACCAAAGCCACGACCTGACCTTGTTCAACCAAGACACGATGCAAGGCCGGAAGGATCAAACTGAGAGAAATGAAACTCACATCAATACTGGCAAAGCTCGGTTCCTTTTCAAAATCAGTCTTTTCTGCATAGCGGAAATTGAACTGCTCCATGCTGACAACTCGTGGGTCTTGGCGTAATTTCCAAGCCAACTGATTGGTACCAACATCAACTGCAAAGACTAATTCAGCACCATTTTGCAACATGACATCGGTAAAACCTCCAGTAGAAGCACCAATATCAATCGTTGTAGCTCCTTCCACTGACAAATCAAAGACCTTCAAGGCCTTCTCCAGTTTTAAACCACCACGGCTAACATACTTGAGTTTCTCTCCCTTGAGTTTTAGCTCGGTGTCATCTGGAATTTTCTCTCCTGGCTTGTCAAACCGCTCTCCGTTAAGAACTGCTACGACTAGGCCAGCCATCACACCGCGCTTGGCCTGCTCTCTCGTTTCAAACAAGCCCTGTTTATAAGCTAGCACATCCACTCTTTCCTTAGCCATTGATTCTCAAACTTTCTACTACTTTCACAATCGATTCTATTTCAAAGGAAACCTGCTGGGTAATTTCTTCTAATTTTGCATTAGCCTGATCCAAAGTCTGGTTACAAAAGGCAATAGCCTCTTCCAAGCCCAACAAGGCTGGATAGGTTGATTTTTCAGCCTGTAAATCCTTTTGAGGTGTCTTACCGATTTCCTCAAAACTAGCTGTCACATCCAGTACGTCATCTCGAACTTGAAAAGCAAGCCCAATCAATTCACCAACAGTTTTCAGCCTCACCTGCATTTCAGGAGCCAATTCAGCAATAATAGCAGCTGCTTGGAAGGGATAGGCTAGTAGTTTTCCAGTCTTATTAGCATGAATAGTCTGGAGTTCTTCCAAAGACAAGTGCTGGTGTTCACCCTCCATGTCCAAAACCTGCCCTGCCACCATACCCAGACTACCTGAAGCAAGGGATAAGTTGACAATCAAGTCCACCTTGATTTGACTTGGCAAATCTGCCTGCGCTATCAAGGCATAGGGATCTAGGAACAAAGCATCTCCAGCCAAAATGGCCATAGCTTCACCGAATTTCTTGTGATTGGTCAATCGTCCCCGACGGTAATCATCATCATCCATAGCTGGAAGATCGTCATGAATCAAGCTCCCTGTATGAATCATTTCCAAGGCAGCAGCCACCTGTGCGTGGGCAGGTTTGATGGCAATATGCAAGGCTTCCAGAACTTCTAACAAGAGAAAAGGTCGAATACGCTTGCCACCAGCATGAATGGAATAGAGAACAGACTCTCGCAAACTAGAGGCAAACTGCTGGTCTCCATAAAAGTCTTCCAAAGCCGACTGGACAAGAGCTAATTTTTCTTGCTTTTTCATTCAAAATCACTTTCTGTTCCGTCTTCTTGCATGACCTTGACCAAGGTCTTTTCAGCCTTGTCCAGCGTAGCTTGGAGCTCTTTTGACAAGATCATACCCTTTTGAAAGGCCGCAATCGCATCTTCCAGAGCAATTTCACCATTTTCCAAACTTTGGACAATGGTCTCCAGTTCTGCTAGATTTTCCTCAAATTTCTTTTGTTTTGACATCTTTAACCTCTAATTCTACTTGACCATCCCGCATCAAAAGCGTCACTTGGTCTTTTTTCTTCAAACTCTCAACTGAATCAACTACGGAATCTTCTTTTTTGACAATAGCATAGCCACGCGCCACGATACGACTGGTATCCAACATCAGTAAGGCTTCTGATAATCTCTTGACCTCAGCAACCTTGGCATCATAAACCAGCGCCATTTGGCTACGGAGAAGCTTGTCCAACTGACCTAGGCTGTCTTGATAACGCTGGATTTTGGTAACAGGTGATAATTGGACCAGTTGATATGTCCTTGCTTGGACTAGCTGTTTGTTATCAGAAATCCGTGTTCGCAAACTTTGTTTTAATCGCAGTTGCAGTTGGTCCAAACGTTGCAAATAACCATCATACAAGCGCTCTGGCTGTCTAAAGATGACTGACTGACTGCATTTTTTCAAAGCTTCTTGTTTCTTAGATAGGACATTTCGGACTGCTGTTGCCATCCGTTTTTCTTGATTTTGCAAATGAGCTAATAAATCCAACTTGGTCACAGGTGTTGCTAGTTCAGCTGCCGCCGTTGGTGTGGCAGCGCGGCGATCTGCCACAAAATCTGCCAGGGTCACATCCGTCTCATGCCCCACACTAGAAATGATTGGCAAACGAGATTCAAAAATCGCTCGTACCACGATTTCTTCGTTAAAGGCCCAAAGATCCTCGATAGAACCTCCACCACGACCAATAATCAGCAAATCCAAATCGTCCCGTTGATTGGCACGCGCAATATTCCGAGCGATTTCTTCTGCCGCTCCATCACCTTGAACCTTGGTCGGATAGAGAAGAATGTCAACACCTGAAAATCGCCTGCTGACGGTCGTGATAATATCTAGAATAACGGCTCCACTGCGACTGGTTACTACACCAATTCTCTTAGAAAATCGGGGCAGAGGTTGCTTGAAGCGTTCTTGAAACAGGCCTTCTTCTGTCAATTTTTTCTTGAGTTGTTCAAACTGAATCGCAAGCGCCCCAACCCCATCAGGCTCTGCCTTTTCAATGATGATGGAGTAGCTACCACTTGGTTCATAGACCTGCACACGCCCAATCACATTGATTTTCATTCCTTCTTCCAAATCGAAGCCTAATTTCTGATAAATTCCAGACCAGATGGTCGCTTGAATAACTGCATGGTCATCTTTTAGGGAGAAATATTGGTGAGTAGGTCGTTTACGAAAGTTGGAAACTTGACCAGTTAAATAGACCCGTTCCAAGTAAGGGTCTTTATCGAATTTCATTTTCAGATACTTGGTCAAAGTTGTTACCGATAAATACTTTTCCATCTCCACCTACTATTCATTTTCTTGCTCTTTCATGGGTATTATTATACCAAAAATATGCCTAAAAATCTCCATTTATGTACCATTATGAGGGAAAAATAGAAAAAGGAGGCAAGGCCTCCACATCTGTTTATTTACTATTTCGAGCTTCTTCCAAAATCTTAGCAATCTTGGTCGTCAACAGGTCAATAGCCACTGTATTGCTGACTCCCTCAGGAATGACGATATCAGCATAACGCTTGGTTGGTTCGATAAACTGATGATACATAGGTTTGACCACACCTAGATACTGGTCAATAACGCTGTCAAGGCTACGGCCACGCTCTTCCATATCACGTTTAATCCGACGAATAATGCGCACATCATCATCCGTATCCACAAAAATCTTGATATCCATCAAATCGCGCAGACGCTTGTCCTCCAAGACCAAAATCCCCTCAACGATAAAGACATCTTGAGGCTCCTGACGATAGGTCTTGCTACTCCGTGTATGCTCTGTATAGTCATAAGTCGGGATGTCCACCGGACGCCCTGCCAACAATTCCTTAATCTGCTCAATCATCAAGTCTGTATCAAAGGCAAAAGGATGGTCGTAGTTGGTTTTGACACGCTCTTCAAAGGTCAAATGAGACTGATCCTTGTAGTATGAATCATGCTCAATCATGGAAATCTTTTCATCAGGAAAATGCGATAAAATGGCTCTTGAAACACTTGTCTTACCTCCACCAGAACCACCTGTCACTCCGATAATGATTGGTCTATTTTGCATGCTATCCTCCGTTTTTTTATCCGTCGTCTATTCTATCATATTTTTTGCAAAATTTATAGTCTAGTTTTGGATAGTCTAGGGGAAGAATTCAAATCCTACACTCTAATTATACTAGTTAAAAACCTTCCTTGGCTTATAGAGATTATCCCGTTTTTCTAGAATGGCTAGCAATTTGTCATCTTCAAAGGCAGCTAATTCTTGTTCTGTTTGGTCGAGCTCGATAAAACGACCAAAGCGTACTTCTGTAGCCTCTCCTTGAGTTAGGAAAACTTTAACAAGGTCGCCTGTCCCAATCTCTAGAGGATGGAGAAAGTCCAATTGAACAGCCTCCACTTTTTCAGCAATTTCTTCCAAGGTAAGAGCATCTTCTAGTTGCAAACCAGCTGCACTAGTACGAGTTAACTGAGACATATGGGCAGCATAGCCAAGTTTTTCTCCCAAGTCAACCGATAAGGTACGAATATAGGTTCCCTTGCTACATTTCACACGGAAAGTAAAACGTGCAAGATGGACATTATAAGAAATCGGACTTGTTCGTTCAAATTGATAAATGGTCACCTGACGTTCTGGACGTTCTACTTCCTGACCAGCACGCGCATACTCATAGAGCTTACGACCATTAACCTTAACAGCCGAATACATAGGCGGAATCTGAGTAATAGGCCCAGTCAAGCTAGTAATGGCTTCATCAACAAGCTTTTCATCCAAGGGCGATAAAACAGGGGTCTCTGCGACCACTTCTCCACTGGCATCCTCGGTCGTTGTTGAATAGCCAAGAGTGATTTCACCCTCATAGACCTTGCCCTCATCCTGCATAAACTCAACCATGCGTGTCGCCTTGCCAACCGCAATGGGCAAAACACCCACCACATCCGGATCCAAGGTCCCACCATGACCAATCTTCTTAGTTCCCAAAATCTTACGCAGTTTAAAAACCGCATCATGCGAGGTCATCCCCGCTTCTTTTTTTAAGTTGATAATACCGTTCATTTTTGCTTTCTCACTCCCCCTTCAGCGCTTCAAACTTCGCTTTCATGGTTGGATTTTTTCGAGTCAATTTTTTAACAGAAACATCTTCTAATTTGTTGTTAGCTAGACGGAGTTGGTTTTCAGATGTTGTCAGGAATTTCTTAACCTCTTCCATGCGTTTGATGGCCTTGTCGATTTCATCAATAGCTTTACCAAAGTTGGTCGAAGCTGAATTATAGTTTTTAGCAAAAGCTAACTTAAAGGCATCCAAGTCTTCCTCAAAATGTGTAATATCGATATTTTGTTCACGAACTAAGGCCAACTCCTGCTTGTATTTTAGAGAATTTAGCTCCGCATTGCGTAAGAGACCAATCAACTGGATAAAGAATTGAGGACGAACCACATACATCTTTTCATACTCGTGGCTGACGTCAACAATCCCTGTGTTAAAGTAATCATTATCGGCCTCAAGCATGGTCACCAAAACAGCATATTCGCAGTTCTTTTCACAACGGTCCTTGTCCAATTCCTTGTAAAAATCCGCGTTCTTGTGCTTCTTCTCTGTTCCATCCGCTTCGTTTTTCATCTCAAACATGATGGAAATGATTTCGACTCCATTTTCATCACATTCACGGAAGATAAAGTCCCCCTTAGACCCACGCGCTGAAACCTTGTTATCCTTCTCAAAGTAGGCATTTGGAAAGGCAAAACTACGGACCTTGTTAAACTCACTCTCTGCGTACTGTTCTAGGCTTTCCCCGATAGCTTTTGTAGATTGTTGGGCTTTGAAATTCTTATAAAATTCGACTTGTTCACTAGCTGCCTTGAGTTGAGCTTCGTAGTTTTGTTTAACAGAAGCAAGAGAGAGTTCGTTTTCTTTTTCTTGCAAGAGAAGCTGATTTTTAACCTGGTCTCGTTCTTTTTCTAGGTCAGAGAGGGTCTTCTGTAGTTGATTTTCATGTTCCAAACGCAAGGTGGCCAATTGGTTTTCCAAGGCCTGTACTTCCTTGTCCTTAGCCAATAAGGCCTGATGGCTTGTCTGTTCAACCTCTTTCTTGGCCAATTCTTTTTCTGTATCAAAGTTTTGGATTTGACCCTGCAATTGAGCAATTTCTTTATCTTTTTGAGCCAGTTTAGACTGTTGTTCATTCATGGATTTTTGCTCTGCCAAAGCCAGTTCCTGCTTCATCCGGTCGTGCAATTCCTTATCAAACTCTGCTGTTCTCACTTGGGATAAAAGTTCAGCATACTGACTTTCATTTACTGTAAAGACTTCCCCACAGTTGGGACATTTGATTTCGTTCATATCTTTCCTCTTTCTAGACTTCTGTAACCATTATATCATGCCTGAAGGAAAATCAAAAACAGCGAGTCGAAACCCACTGTTTATCTTCTTTTACTTTAAATTTTCTCCAAGGCCAATCGCAAGTCTTCAATCAAATCATCTACATTTTCAAGTCCGATTGACAAGCGGATTTGGTTTGGTGTGACTCCTGCTGCTTCTAGGTCTTTTTCTGACAATTGACCGTGAGTTGTTGTAGCTGGATGGACAACAAGAGATTTGGCATCTGCCACATTTGCAAGGTCAGAGAAGATTTCCAAATTATCAATAACCTTGCGTGCTTCTGCCTCCCCACCTTTGACATGGAAAGTAAAGATTGAGCCCACACCTTTTGGCAAGTATTTCTCAGCCAAGGCATGATAAGGACTGTCTGCAAGTTTTGGATAGTTTACCTTTTCTACCTTAGGATGGTTGACAAGGAAATCAACAATTTTCTCTGCATTTTGCACATGACGTTCGACACGAAGAGAAAGGGTTTCAAGTCCTTGGAGCAAGAGAAAGGCATTAAATGGCGACAAGGCTGCACCTGTATCACGAAGCAATTGGACACGGACAGCGATAATAAAGGCTGCTGCACCCACATCACGAGTATAGCTCAAATTGTGGTAGCTTGGGTCTTCCTCAACAAATTGAGGGAATTTTCCTGAAGCTGCCCAGTCAAAACGACCACTATCGACAATTACTCCTCCAATAGTCGTACCATGCCCACCGATAAACTTAGTCGCAGAGTGAATGGCAATATCTACACCGTGAGAAAAGACATTAATCAAATAAGGTGTAGCAAAAGTATTGTCAGAAACAAGGGGAATCTGATACTTATGAGCAATCTCTGCCAATTTTTCCAAATCTGGAATATTAATCAAGGGGTTGCCCAAGGTTTCAATCAAGATAAGCTTGGTATTGTCATTGATAGCTGCTTCCACTTCCTTCAAATTATCCACATCGACAAAGGTTGTTGTGATACCATAACGAGGAAGGGTTTCTTTCAAAAGATTGAAGGTTCCACCGTAAATAGTTGATGCTGCCACCACATGGTCACCAGCATGGGCAAGTGCCAAAATAGTATAAGTTACTGCGGCCATACCAGATGCTGTTGCAAGAGCTCCAACACCACCTTCAAGGGCAGCAATTCTTTCTTCAAAGGCAGCTGTCGTAGGGTTGGTGATACGAGTATAAATGTTCCCTGGTTTTCTCAAGGCAAAAAGATCTGCACCTTCCTGCGTGTCATCAAAAACAAAGGATGTTGTTTGATAAATCGGCACTGCACGAGACTTGGTAGCTGGATCCACAACTTGACCAGCATGCAGTTGCAAAGTTTCAAATTTAAAATCACGAGTCATAAGGCGACCTCCATATAGTTTGATTAAGGATATTGTAGCACCTTAAGGTATAGTTTACCAATATCAGTTTTCTATATTTTGATATAAGAAATAGCTATTACCTTATTTTAAAAATGAAAAAAGGCACGAATCAATCGTGCTCATTTTCTTAATCTACATAAGTATCTTCATTTTTATTGAGGAAGGCATATGGAAGACCCATCAAAAGACCTCCACCAATCAAGTTTCCAACGAAGGTTACACCCCAGTGACGAAGCATATTTCCAACACCGAAGTTAGCAATTGAATCAGCAGCAACACTGAATTTTACAATCGCAAAAGAAGCAAAGTTCGCTGCAATGTGCTCGTTTGTTAAGAATACAAACATGTAAATCGCTGACAACACAAGCCAAAGTTTGGCACCACTATCTTTGACCAAAACAAATGAAAGAATCGCAATATTTACGAAAATATTTGCCAAAATCGCCTCAAGCAAGACTAATTCATTTGAACGGCCTAACTTCATCTCAACAACCCCTGAGATGAAACTATCGTGAGTCAGATGTGCATAGGCTGCCGAATGAGCAAAGCCCCAACCTGCTATCAAAGCCCCGATAAGGTTAAACAAGGTACAGTAAAGTAAAATCTCAGCTGTTTTTCTCCAAGAGATTTTTTTCAAGAAACTACCAGCAGTCAAGAACATCATGTTTGATGTTACCAACTCGGCATTCAAGAAAACAATGTAGGCCAATCCCCAAGCAAAGACAAATGGGAAGAGGAAGCGTCCACTACCTGGTGCAATTTTATTAATCAAGTCAGCCCCAACTGCACCTGCAGCTGTACTGAAAGTTAAGAATGCACCTGCGAACATAGAACGAATCGCATACTTAAATTTGCTTTGACTATAAAGACTTTCTTTCTTCTTGCAAGCAAATTCAATCTTTGAGATAAATTCTGAAGAAACCATGATAAACTCCTAAAACTTTTATTTGTGATAATTATAACATAAAACAGATATAATGAAAAGCCTTTCCTAATTGCATTTTTAATAAATTTATAAAACCAGTAATCGTTTACATTATTTTAATAATAAGCTTTTAGAAGTTTTAGTTATCAGAATATTGAGGTTACATGGAATAACTTTTATTCTATTTAATATATTTTATTTTTACAATTTAAAAACGATTTTCTCTGCAAGCCTACTTTGTAAAAGAAAAGGAGAGAATCGTTCTGATTCTCCCTGATACACTAACTCTTCTTAATCAACATATGTATCTTCATTCTTATTTAGAAAGGCATACGGTAAACCAATCAAAAGACCTCCACCTATAAAGTTAGCAATAAAAGTTACACCCCAATGTCGAAGGATATTTGGAAGATCAAAGTGAGGTACTTGATCAGCAATCATGCTGAATTTCATAATACTAAAGGAAGCAAAATTGGCAGCGATGTGCTCATTGGACAAGAAGACAAACATGGAAATAGCTGATAAAATAATCCATAGTTTGGCAGCACCATCTTTGACTAGTATAGATGAAAGAATGGCAATATTTACAAATACATTGGCAAGAATTCCCTCAAGCAGGACTAAATCACTTGGACGCGCCAATTTCTTGGCTACAAGCTTAGGAAGGAAGCTATCATGGGTCAAATGCGAAAAGGCTGACGAGTTGGCAAAGGCCCATCCAGCTACCAAGGCACCAATGAGATTAAACAAAGTACAATAGAGTAAAATAATCATTGCCTTTTTCCAATCAATCTTTTTCAAAAATGCACCTGCTGTTAAATACATCATATTGGAAGTTACCAATTCCGCATTTAGGAAGACAATATAAACCAGCCCCCAAGCAAAAACAAATGGGAAAAGGAAATACCCACTACTTGGAACAATACTATTAAGTAAATCTGCACCAATAGCACCAGCAGCTGTACTGAAGGTTAAAAAAGCACCTGCAAACATAGAACGAATCGCATACTTGAATTTACTTTGCTTGAAAAGACTTTCTTTCTTGTGGCAATAATAATCAATCTTCGAAATAAACTCTGAAGAACTCATAAACATCTCCTATTTTTTATACTTAGTATTATAGCATAAAATATTAAAATAGGTAATTGTTTTTGAAAAATGATAATATTTGTATTGATTTAGCATTACTTAGCACGATTACAAAGCAATGTAAAAAGAATCAGTAAAACTAAATGTTTACTGATTCTTTAACTATTAATAGCGCTGTTTATATGGTTGATTGAAAGCTGTTAGAATTTCTTCAGGGGTTTGTGAATAATCTTTTTCTTCTTTTAAGTCACCTTTAACGATAATCCGCTCTGTCGCATCATAGTCCACACAAGTCACAAGTGTGATTTCATCAACTCCACTACGGTCATCAATCTCATCGACACGATCTGGTGTCACATGCTTGACCTCATGAATGACATAAGTATAAACCTTATCCTTATCGGTTAGATAAATTTTCATTCCATTTTTAGCACGTGATAATGGAGAAAATAGCATCTGACTGGCATTTTCCGCCGTGAAGATGTGATGGCTCGCAAGTGAATAGTTTCCTTTCCCCATCACTTGGTCACGCTTCATCGTACCAGCTCCATAGAAGAGATTGACATTATCAAGACCTTTAAAAATAGGCAAGTTAATTTCTACTTCAGGAATAGCAATCCCACCAATAACTGGTAATTTTTGTGAATCCCATTGTGAGGATAAGACAGCTTCTGACGAAATGGCTTTTACTGAGTCAAAGTCAAAATTACCTTCTGTATCTTTATTTTCTTCCAATTTTTCTTTTGATACCTGGCTAACTTGATACTTGTTAGTATTCCAAACCATGAAGATATCACGAATTTTTGAATTAAAGATTAATGCCAGTGACAAGAGGATTAAGAATCCTGCCAAGACATTGATTAGTAAATTTTTACGATTTGTTTTCTTATTATTCTTTTTATGAGACATTATGCTTCACCTTCTATTTCGTTTTCTGTCCCAACTTCTTCTTTTTCTGACGCTTCTACCGTTGTAAAGGTCACAATTTTAGCATCCTGATCCAAGCGCATCACTTTAACTCCCATAGTTGAGCGCCCTGTTTGTGAAATATTGGCAACGTTGGTTCGAATCATGACACCTGTATCAGTGATAATCATCAAATCTTCATTACCTTTAACAGTCAAAAGACCTGATAGAGGACCATTTTTTTCAGCTACATTAGCCGTCTTCATTCCTTTACCACCACGACCTTTTGTTGGATATTCAGTCGCAACTGTGCGCTTACCATATCCTTTTTCTGTGATGATAAGAACCTCGTCCTGGTCTGTAATCACACTAGCACCAACTACTGTATCTCCTTCACGAAGATTGACACCTTTCACACCCGTAGCGATACGACTCATGCCTCGAACGGCTGATTGATTAAAGCGAACTGCATAACCAAGCTTGGTACCAATGATAATATCCGTATCTTCTTCCGTCAACAAGACATTAATCAACTCATCTTCATCTTTGAGGTTCAGTGCTTTAAGTCCATTTTGACGAATATTATTAAATTCCTTGACGCTGGTTCTCTTCACAATACCATGACGGGTTGTGAAGAAAAGATAAGCATCATCACTACGTTCAGACTCAACATTGATGATGGTTTGAATACTTTCGCCTTCATCCAATTTCAAAAGATTGACAATTGGCAATCCCTTAGCAGTACGGCCATATTCAGGAATTTCATAGCCTTTAAGGCGATAGACGCGCCCTTTATTTGTGAAGAAGAGCAGATGATCATGGGTGCTAGTTGACACTAACTCACGAACAAAATCATCATCCTTAACACCTGTTCCTTGAACACCACGACCTCCACGTTTTTGAGCAGTGAATTCTCCTTGGTCCAAACGTTTAATGTAACCCTTGTTAGACAGTGTAATTAAGACATCCGATTCTTCAATCAAATCCTCATCTTCGAGGCTTAAGACTTCACCGACCATCAATTCAGTACGACGTTGGTCGCCAAACTTACGCTTAACTTCGTCTAATTCATCTTTAATAATTTGAGAAACACGTTCCGGCTTAGCAAGAATATCCGCCAAGTCTGCAATCAAAGCGATTAAATCATCAAACTCAGACTGAATCTTGTCACGTTCCAAACCTGTCAAACGACGAAGACGCATATCAAGGATGGCCTGACTTTGACGTTCAGAAAGCTTAAACTTGCTCATCAACTCGGCTTGTGCTTCCGCATCCGTTTCACTAGCACGAATGATACGAATCACTTCGTCGATATGATCTAGCGCAATCAAGAGACCTTCTAAAATATGAGCACGCGCTTCTGCTTTTTCTTTATCAAAACGAGTACGACGAACAACCACTTCTTTTTGGTGCTCGATATAGGCATCCAAAATCTGACGAAGGGACAAAATCTTCGGTACCCCATTTTGAATAGCCAACATATTAAAACCAAAGTTGGTTTGCATCTGGGTCATCTTGAAGAGATTATTAAGGATAACATTGGCTGAGGCATCGCGCTTGACTTCAATAACAAATCGAACACCTTCACGGTTTGACTCATCACGGACTGCTGTAATCCCCTCAATACGTTTTTCCTGGACCAAACGAACAATATGCTCATGCACCTTTGTTTTGTTGACCATATATGGGAATTCTGTTACAACGATGCGCTCACGGCCAGTCTTAGTTTCTTCGATTTCAGTACGAGAACGAAGAACAATCGAACCTTTACCTGTTTCGTAAGCCTTATGGATACCTGATTTCCCCATGACGAGGGCACCAGTTGGAAAATCTGGCCCAGGCAAGACTTCCATCAAATCCTTAGTGGTCACTTCAGGATTGTCCATGACCAACTTCACAGCATCAATAGTTTCACCCAAATTATGAGGTGGAATATTTGTCGCCATACCGACAGCGATACCAGTAGCTCCATTAACTAAAAGATTTGGAAAACGAGCTGGAAGGACTAAAGGTTCACGTTCATTGGCATCATAGTTATCAACGAAATCAACCGTATTTTTATTGATATCACGAAGCATCTCCAGAGCAATCTTGCTCATACGTGCCTCAGTGTAACGCTGGGCGGCAGCACCATCACCATCCATGGAACCAAAGTTCCCATGGCCATCTACAAGCATGTAACGGTAGCTCCACCATTGAGCCATACGAACCATGGCTTCATAGATAGAGGAATCCCCGTGTGGATGATATTTACCCATGACATCCCCAGTAATACGAGCAGATTTTTTATGTGGTTTGTCTGGAGTAACACCCAATTCATTCATTCCATAGAGAATCCGACGGTGAACGGGTTTCAAGCCATCTCGAACATCAGGAAGAGCCCGCGCAACGATAACACTCATGGCGTAGTCGATAAAGCTTGTCTTCATCTCCTTTGTCAGATTGACATTCACTAAATTTCTATCCTGCATTAATAAATGCCTCATTTCACTATAATTAGGTATATTATACCATAATGTTTGCTATATTTCAGATATCTAAATCGATAAAACGTTTACATAAAGAACTGCAAGGTATATCCGTGACAAAGCTATTTAAAAGTGATAGAATGAAATCAAATAGGGAATTTCCCTTAATAAAACAAAGGAGATGTTTAGACAAATGACAGCAACTAAACAACACAAAAAAGTTATCCTCGTCGGTGACGGTGCCGTAGGTTCTTCTTACGCTTTCGCCCTCGTTACACAAGGAATTGCACAAGAACTTGGTATCATTGAAATTCCACAATTGTTTGAAAAAGCAGTTGGTGATGCCGAAGACCTTAGCCACGCCCTTGCATTCACTTCACCTAAAAAAATCTACGCTGCTAAATACGAAGACTGTGCTGATGCTGACCTTGTTGTTATCACAGCTGGTGCTCCTCAAAAACCAGGTGAAACTCGTCTTGACCTTGTAGGTAAAAACCTTGCTATCAACAAATCAATCGTTGAGCAAGTTGTTGCTTCAGGTTTTGATGGTATCTTCCTTGTTGCAGCTAACCCAGTAGATGTCTTGACTTATTCAACTTGGAAATTCTCTGGATTCCCTAAAGAACGCGTTATCGGTTCAGGTACTTCACTTGACTCAGCTCGTTTCCGTCAAGCACTTGCTGAAAAAATCGGTGTTGACGCTCGTTCAGTCCATGCCTACATCATGGGTGAACACGGTGACTCTGAGTTTGCTGTTTGGTCTCACGCTAACGTTGCCGGTGTTAAATTGGAACAATGGTTGCAAGCTAACCGTGACTTGAATGAAGCTGACCTTGTTGAACTCTTCATCTCAGTTCGTGACGCAGCTTACTCAATCATCAACAAAAAAGGTGCTACTTACTACGGTATCGCCGTTGCCCTAGCTCGTATTACAAAAGCAATCCTTGACGACGAAAATGCAGTACTTCCACTTTCTGTCTTCCAAGAAGGTCAATACGGGGTTGAAAATGTCTTTATCGGTCAACCAGCTATCGTTGGTGCACACGGTATCGTTCGTCCAGTAAATATCCCATTGAACGACGCAGAAACTCAAAAAATGCAAGCATCTGCTAAAGAATTACAAGCTATTATTGACGAAGCATGGAAAAACCCAGAATTCCAAACTGCTTCTAAAAACTAATTGTAACTAGGTTCTCATTTAATGAGAACCTTTTTTCTTTTCCCCTAAAGACTGAAACACTATTTTCCAAAAGATTCCTTACCTCACACCGTTTGGGTTGTGTTGGATACTCATATGCTAAAACAACGCCACAAATTTATACTCATATTACTAAACAAATGAAAACAACCGTTGCAGATGTCATGGAAAAGTATTAGTCTTTACCTCAAAAATGCCCCAAAGCAAACAAAAAAGCCTATCGACCAAGCTAGAAAGCTTGATACAATAGGCTTTTTAAAGTGTCATTATTTAACAGCGTCTTTAAGAGCTTTACCAGCTTTGAATGCTGGAACTTTAGAAGCTGCAATTTTGATTTCTTTACCAGTTTGTGGGTTGCGACCTTTACGTGCAGCACGCTCACGAACTTCAAAGTTACCAAAACCGATCAATTGAACTTTTTCACCAGCTGCAAGGTACTCAGTTACTGCTGCGAATACAGCTTCAACTGCTGCTGCTGAATCTTTCTTAGTTAAATCTGTAGCTTCTGCTACTTTAGCGATCAAATCTTGTTTGTTTGCCATGTTAAAAAATCCTCCAAATAATTTCTAATTAACAAATATAATCATATCCTAAAAACGCCCGTAGGTCAAGTCAAAAACACTATTTTGAATGAATTTTCACTATTTTTTTAGGAAACATATCGTATTAAAATAGCCCATGCATTTTCTCCTGTATGAGTTTGAATAATAGAACCTGTTTCTAAAACTGATATCGGTTTTTCAACATATTTTTGCAATAAACTCTTCATTTCATTAGCCCACTCATTATTTCCTGCATAGGAAATCCCAATTTCAGCAACCGCTTTATGAGAAAGAGTTTCTACCAACTCGTCTAACCATTTTTTAAACGTTTTAGCACCGCGACCTTTAACAATAGGTTGCAATTCATGATCTTTCATCTGCATCACAACACGAATGTTCAAAAGGGAACTTAACAAACCTGTCACACGTCCGATACGTCCACCTTTCACTAAGTTTTCTAAAGTTGAAACCCCAATGTAAAGTTCTGTATCTTGTTTGATTTCTTCAACAGTAGCTATAATTGTTTCTAAATCTTTTCCTTCTTTAGCAAGTTTTGCTGCTTCAACAACCTGAAACTTCATAGCCTGATCAGTAAATGAGCTATCAATAACTGTCACATCCGCAGCAGATAAACTTGCACCTTGACGAGCAGCCTCAACGGTTCCAGACAAGGCATGAGACATATGTATTGCAAGAATTTGACTACCATCTTTTCCTAACTCTTCAAAAACCTCAGCAAATACTCCTACTGGAGGTTGACTCGTTTTAGGAAGATTCTTACTTTGTTGCATAAGATGAAGGAACTCACCTTCTTTCAAATCTGAGTCCGAATAAAGTACGCTATCAATCATAACCGATAGGGGAACAACTGTAATATTAAGTTCTTTAACAACTTCTGGTTCGATAGTAACAGAAGAATCTGTTACAATTTTTACTTTTGTCATATAATCAATCTTTCTATTATACTAGATAGGAATTAGATTTTTCACTCTTATTATATCAAAAAATTATTAAAAAATCATAAGGGATCCAATGAAAAAGTTTGAAATTTTGGTATAATCAATCTATAGAAAAGTGAGGGAAAATCATGCTTCGAAAAATACAGCCTATTATCACCATCATACTGGGTGCAGCTATTTATGCTTTTGGTCTTACCTATTTTGTTGTTCCCCATCATCTCTTCGAGGGAGGAGCAACTGGTGTCACCCTAATTACATACTATCTCTTCAAGATTCCTGTCTCCTTGATGAATCTTTTAATTAATATTCCCTTATTCATTTTGGCTTGGAAAATATTTGGTCCTAAAACACTCTATTCTAGCCTTCTAGGTACTTTTTCTCTATCTGTTTGGTTAGCGGTATTTGAACGTATTCCCTTACAGTTTGATTTACAAGGTGATTTGATAATCGTTTCCTTGGTTTCCGGTGTTCTGCTTGGAATCGGATTAGGAGTTATTTTCAATGCTGGTGGAACAACCGGTGGATCTGATATTGTTGCTCGTATTCTAAACAAATATACGAATATATCAATCGGAAAATTGCTTTTTGGGATTGACTTCTTTATCCTAATGTTAATTTTAATACTCTTCCAAGATCTTCGTCTAGTTACCTATACACTTTTGTTCGATTTTATCATCACACGTGTCATTGATTTTATTGGAGAAGGTGGCTACGCTGGAAAAGGCTTTATAATTATTACTCAGTATCCTGATAAATTAGCTAAAAAGATTAATGATGAACTCGGACGTGGGGTAACCTTTCTTTCTGGTCAAGGCTACTATAGTAAAAAAGATTTAAAAATCATCTATTGTATTGTTGGTCGTAATGAAATTGTAAAAATGAAAGATATGATTCATCAAGTTGATCCTCAAGCCTTTATAACTATTACTGAAGCTCACGAAATCCTTGGAGAAGGATTTACCTATATAAAAGAATAAAGAAAAAGCTGGGAAGTTCCAGCTTTTTCTCTATTCAGAAAGTGTAGAATGACGATAGCCATAAGTAAAGTAAATCACAAGTCCAACTACAAGAGCAATGCCAAACGCAATCCATGTCTCTATACTATATTGAAGCATAAAGGAAACACAGATTAGAATAGATAAAATCGGTAACAAGGGAACTAGGGGAGTTTTGAATTCCCCTTCTTTAGGCATTCCCTTATCCTTTCTAAGTTTTATAATTCCATAAGCCAGTAAGATAAGATAAGCAAGCGTACAAATATTTAGAAAGGCTGCAATACTAGCCAGTGGAAACACTCCTGCTGCAATTGCAGAAGCAACTCCAGTTAAGATGGTCGCATTTTTAGGAACACGACTTGTTTTGCTTAATTGCTTAAAACTTCGAGGTAAAAGACCATCACGTGCTAAACTGTAAATCATACGCGATAAGGCATAAGTCATAGAAATACACACTGTTATTAGGGTTAAAATGGCCACTAATGACACATAATTAGCTGCCCAACCAATTCCTATACTTCGCAATGAAAATGCTACAGCATCGTCCACATTGAGTTGGCTGTAGTGAACAATCCCTGTCAATATTAATGTAACCAAAGCATAGAGAATCGTTACGATTGTCAATGACAAAACAATACCTCGTGGAACATTTTTTTGTGGGTTTCGAATTTCATCAACAGCCATAGAAATAGATTCAAATCCTAGGAAACCAAAGAACATCAAAGATGCTCCTGCCATTATTCCAGTACTTCCACCATAAATTTGACCAAAACCAAAGGGAGCAAAGTTGGACCAATTTTCTGGTTTAATATACCAGATACCAACTAGAATAAACAAAGCAAGAGCAGAGAATTTCAAGACGACTAGAAGCGAATTAAAACGCAAGGCTGCCTTGGAATTTAATAAAACTAAACCGGTTACCAGTGTCAATACTAAAATAGGTAAAAGGTCTATATAGGTACCCTGCTCAGGGTTAAAGGTCCCATTCAAGGTTTGAGGCATTGAAATACTATAGTTACTGAGCAAGCCTTTAAAATAAGCTGCCCAGCCAGATGCCACACCAGAAACTGCTGTCATGAATTCCATGATGGTCAACCAACCAGCAATCCAAGCTGGTAATTCACCCAAAATTGCATACAAATAACTATAAGCACCACCAGTTGCAGGAACACGAGAGGCAAACTCTGCGAAAAAGAGGGCGGATAAAGAAACACAAAGGGCAGAAATCACTATGGATACAACCAGTGACGGACCAGCAAGCGTTGCTGCTGCTGTTCCTGTAATGGTAAAAATCCCAGTTCCTACCATAGCACCGATTCCTAATAAAATTAAATCCCATACTTTTAAATGCCGGTGCATTTCAGTACGTCCCAAACTAACATCTTTAGTTCTAAAAATATTCATACTTCATCTCCATTAAATATGATTGTTTTATTTTATCATATAAAAGGAATTTTGTGAATATTTATAAGATGATTTTTCAAAAAAATCTGAACAGAAATAAATTCTGCTCAGATTTTACATATTCTTACCCAACTGATCCTTCCATTTCATAGCTAATCAAACGGTTCAGCTCAACAGCATATTCCATTGGAAGCTCTTTTGTAAATGGTTCTACAAATCCCATAACAATCATCTCAGTTGCTTCAGATTCTGACAATCCACGGCTCATGAGATAATAGAGTTGCTCTTCTGAAATCTTAGATACCTTAGCTTCGTGTTCCAAAGCCACTTGTGAGTTGTGGATTTCATTAAACGGAATAGTATCTGATGCTGATAAGTCATCCATGATAATGGTATCACACTCGATGTGAGAAACAGATTTCTTAGAATTTTTATTAAAGGTTACTTGTCCACGGTAGTCAACCTTACCTCCACCTTTAGCGATGGATTTAGACACAATAGACGAGCTTGTATGTGGAGCGTTGTGGATCATCTTAGCTCCAGTATCCTGGTGTTGCCCTGCATTGGCAAAGGCAATAGAAAGCATGGTACCACGCGCCCCTTCTCCATCAAGGTAAACAGATGGGTATTTCATAGTTGTTTTAGCACCCAAGTTTCCATCAATCCACTCAACAGTGGCATCCTTTTGAGCCTTAGCACGCTTTGTCACCAAGTTATAGACGTTATCAGACCAGTTTTGGATGGTTGTATAACGCATATAAGCACCATCCAAGGCAAAGATTTCTACGATGGCGGCGTGCAAGCTGTTGCTTGAATAAGTTGGCGCTGTACATCCTTCTACGTAGTGGACACTTGCTCCCTCATCAACGATAATCAAGGTACGTTCAAACTGACCTGTATTCTCGTTGTTGATACGGAAGTAAGTTTGAAGTGGAATATCTACCTTGACCCCTTTTGGTACGTAGATAAAGGTTCCACCAGACCATACTGCTGAGTTAAGGGCAGCCAATTTGTTATCTGTTGGCGGTACTAACTTAGCAAAGTATTGTTTAAACAAGTCTGGGTATTCCTTGAGGGCAGAATCCGTATCTGTAAAGATAATCCCCAATTTCTGGAACTCTTCCTTCATGTTGTGGTAAACCACTTCTGACTCATACTGGGCAGAGGCACCAGCTAGATATGCACGTTCTGCTTCAGGAATCCCGATACGTTCAAAGGTTTCTTTAATTTTTTCAGGAACATCATCCCAAGAACGGGCTGGTTTATCAGATGGTTTTTGGTAGTAGATCAAATCATCAAAGTCAATCTCTGACAAGTTTGCTCCCCAAGTTTGCATAGGCATTTTTTTGAAGGTTTCATAAGACTTCAAACGGAACTCTAACATCCACTCAGGTTCTCCCTTTGCAGCTGATAGTTCACGAATGACATCTTCATTCAATCCTTTTCCTGTCGATAGGACAGGCTCTACATCATCATGGAAACCAAATTTATATTCACCAAGGTCAATTGGTTTTGGTTCTACTCTTTCTTCAGCCATAATATCCTTTCTTTCATTCTTCATTTCTACTGATTCATAAGACAAAAGAAACTTGTCTTACTAATTTTCTTGATTTTCAATTGTTTTCTTTAGGGCGTTCCAAGCTAGGGTTGCACACTTAATTCGTTGAGGGAATTTGGCAACACCTGACAAGAAAGCTGCATCGCCTAGTTGATCTTGGCGTTCATCTTTTTGTCCTTGAACCATTTCAGAAAAAATAGTCGCAAGTTCTAAAATTTCTTGCTTGGTCTTGCCCAAAACAGCATCTGTCATCATGCTTGCAGAGGCAGTTGAGATAGTACAACCTGAGTTTAGAAAAGCGATATCTTCCAAACGGTCATCTACATCAAACTTGACAGAGAGGTTGATGACATCTCCACAGGTCGGATTGTTGAGACTGATTTGCTCAGCATCTTCCAACTTCCCTTGGTGATGTGGATTTTTCGAATGGTCCGCTACCACTGCCATATAAAGGCTATCTAGTTTAGAAAGTGCCATTGAAAAACTCCTTTGTCTTTTGTAAGGCATCGACTAGCTTGTCGCAATCTGCCTTGGTATTGTAGATATAAAAACTTGCACGAGCTGTAGCTGGAACGTCCAAATACTGGAGCAAGGGTTGAGCGCAATGGTGACCTGCTCGAACAGCCACACCTTCATAATCCAAAGCAGTCGCAAGGTCGTGAGGATGAAGATTGCCTAGGTTAAAGGCAATGACACCCGAGCGTTGATCCAAGTCCTGCGAACCATAAATAGTTAATCCCTCAATTGCCTGCAGTTTTGGAAAGACGTATGCAATCAATTCTTGTTCATGGGCTTCAATCGCATCCATACCAATCTTTTCAAGATAATCTACTGCGGCAGCAAGTCCGATTGCACCAGCCATGTTAGGAGTTCCTGCCTCGAATTTCCAAGGTAATTCCTTCCAACTAGCAGATTGTTCATAAACGAAATCAATCATTTCGCCGCCAAATTCTACTGGTGACATTTGTTCCAGATACTTTTCTTTACCGTAAAGAACACCGATACCAGTTGGACCCGCCATCTTGTGACCTGAAAAGGCAAAGAAGTCCACATCCAAGTCCTGGACATCAATCTTCATATGAGGAGTAGATTGAGCACCATCCACCACCATGATAGCTCCAACTTGGTGGGATAATTGAGTGATTTCTTTTATTGGATTGACCACACCAAGAACATTTGAGGCGTGAGCTAGGGAGACAAACTTAACTTTATCAGTCAATTTAGCTCGTAAATCATCCATATCCAGAGCTCCATTCTTGAGATAGACATAGACAAGCTCTGCCCCAGTCTTACGGCAGGCTTCCTGCCAAGGAATGATATTAGAATGATGTTCCATGACAGAAATCAAGACCTGGTCTCCCTCAGTCAAGACTTCCTCTGCAAAGCGCGCTACCCAGTTAAGACTGGTTGTCGTTCCTCTAGTAAAGAGAACTTCCTTTGTAGATCCTGCATTGATAAACTTACGAATGGTTTCACGAGCTGCCTCATAAGAAGCTGTCGCCCTTTCTGCCAAGGTATGAACGCCACGATGAACATTGGCATTGTCCTTCTCATAGTAGCGGTTAATCGTTTCCAGAACTGCTAGTGGTTTTTGTGTCGTCGCAGCATTGTCCAAATAAACCAATGGTTCATCATTAACAATCTGGTCTAAAATTGGAAAATCCTTGCGAATCACTTCTACATCTAACATAGGCTACCCCTTAGCGTTTTGACAATTTTTCTTCGATAGTTGCAATCATTTCATCACGAACTTCCTTGACTGGAATCTCAACGATAACGGAGCCAAGGAAACCACGGACAACCAAACGTTCTGCAGTTGCCTTATCCAAGCCACGGCTCATGAGGTAATACATATCTTCTGGATCTACCTGACCGATAGAAGCTGCATGACCTGCAGTAACGTCATTTTCATCAATCAAAAGAATTGGATTGGCATCTGAACGCGCTTGGTCTGAAAGCATAAGAACACGGCTCTCTTGTTGCGCATCTGCTCCCTTAGCACCCTTGATAATGTGGCCAATACCATTGAAGGTCAAGGTTGCTTTTTCAAGAATAACCCCATGTTGAAGGATATTTCCGATTGAGTTGCAACCATAGTTAGTTACTCGGGTATCAATCCCTTGTACCTGACGGCCACTTGAAAGAGCTATGACTTTAAGATCCGCATGGCTACCATTTCCAATCAAGTCGCTATCAAAGTCCGCAACGACATTCCCTTCGTTCATGACACCAATCGCCCAGTCAATGCTTGCATCGTTGCCTAATTTACCACGACGGCTAATATAGGTAGTGACGTTTTCTCCTAAACGGTCGATCGCAGCAAACTTCACTTGCGCACCAGAACGTGCAATCACTTCTACTGTGATATTAGCAGTTGCTTTGACACTTCCCTCACCGCGTGACTCTAAACGCTCCAGATAACTAATCTTAGAATTTTTACCAGCGATAATCATAATATGCTTGTTAAACGGCACATCACTATCGCTGTCTTGATAGAAAATTCCTTCGATTGGTTCTTTAATCTCAACATTATCAGGAATGTAGAGAACAGCACCACTGTTGAAATAAGCTGTATGGTAGGCTGCCAACTTGTCATCGTCATACTTAACCGATGACATGAAGAATTCCTCAATAAGCTCTGGAATTTCTTCTAAAGCTGAGTGGAAGTCTGTAAAGACGACACCCTGTTCAGCCAACTCAACTGGAATTTGCTCAAAAACAGTTTGAGTTCCTACTTGCACCAACTTCAAGTGATTATCTAGAGCTGTGAAATCTGGAACATTTGCTGATGGCTCACTTTCTGTAATCGTTCCATCACCCAGATTCCAACGGTGGAATTTGACACGCTCAATAACTGGTAATTCCAAAATCTCAATCTTGTCAAAAGCTTTTTGACGGAGATCAGCCAACCAGCTTGGTTCAGCGTGCATTTCTGAAAAAAGTTTAATATTTTCTTTAGTCATTTACTTCTCCTAAAAGACACGAGGAAATTACAATTCTTCCTTGTAGTCGTAGCCAAGTTCTTCAGCTAATTTTGCGTATCCTTCACGTTCCAAACGCGCAGCCAATTCTGGACCACCAGAAAGGACAACACGACCTTCCATCATCACGTGTACCACATCAGGTGTGATGTAGTTCAAAAGACGTTGGTAGTGAGTGATAATCATAGCACCAAAGCCTTCACCACGCATAGCATTAACACCTTTAGATACAACTTTAAGAGCGTCAATATCAAGACCAGAGTCAATCTCATCCAAAAGGGCAAATGTTGGCTCCAACATCAAAAGCTGAAGAATTTCATTACGTTTTTTCTCACCGCCAGAGAAACCTTCGTTGAGGTAACGCTCAGCCATTTCTTCTTTCATGTTGAGCAATTCCATTTTTTCATCTAGCTTAGTGATGAACTCGCGAACTGAAATCTTTTCATCATCTTCTTTACCAGCATTCATGGCTGCACGAAGAAACTCAGCGTTAGTAATACCAGGAATTTCTGATGGGTATTGCATAGCAAGGAAAAGTCCCATACGCGCACGCTCGTCCACTTCCAACTCAAGGATGTTTACGCCATCAAACAAGACTTCACCTCTGGTAACTTCATAGTTTGGATTTCCCATGATAGCTGCAGAAAGAGTCGATTTCCCAGTACCATTTGGTCCCATGATAGCGGCGATTTCTCCTGTTTTCAGGGTCAAGTTAACCCCTTTTAAAATTTCTTTTCCTTCAATCTCAACGTGAAGATCTTTAATCTCTAATACTGACATGATAGTTCCTTTCTTTTTCAAAACCTTTACAGTTCTTACTGGAAACGTACTTGATTTCCCTAGAAAATACGGTAAAAGGTCAATAAATATACTTTTATAGTATAACAAAAAAAAGCCTAAAAGGCTTTGATTTTGTCTAGAAGCTGAGGACTACTCTTTTCCTTTTAAATGCTGGTCAATGACATCTACAATCTTGCCCATCAAGTAACTAACTCGGAAATTTCTAAAGAGCAAAATGGCCCAAAAGGCTGCCATAATATAACGACCAGTCATCCAAGCTTCATTGAAAAAATAGGTCTCAGCAGCTGTAAACAGCGCGATGATAATAAATTGTTGTCTATTCATAAACTTATTGTATCATGAAATCTTTCTTTAGTCTTCCTCTACCTTCACTTTATCAGCCAAAAATTCAAATCCTTCTGGAATCAGACTTTCTTCTGCTTCTTTTTCAGTTTGAGAAGATTTGGCTTTGGCTGAAAAGGCTGCGCGAACTTCTTTCCATTCCTCCATGGAAATGGCTAAAATTTCGGGTGAAAAACCTGCTGCCTGACTGAGGATGTTACCAAACATAGTGTTGAGGTTGTCCCGTTTCATGGTTTGACCAGCATTGAAGTTAGACTCAAAAGCAAGAATAGCATGGTGTTCATTGGCTGCAACCGGTTGAGAACCAACTAGCAGAGCCTTGTCCGGCCCACCTAGACTTTCAATTACCTCTCCCCAGGCATTCTGCAAACGAATCAGATTTTGGCGTGCTAAATCAGGATTTTCAACGGCCTCTTGTAGGATAGATTGAACCTTATTGCGATCCACACGATAAACTGTCTTGCCTACTACTGGGCGACTAGGTGCTGGACTAGTTGGCTTGGGTACAGTTCCTACATTTGCTAGTTCTTGCTTAAGACGCGCAACTTCCTGTCTCAATGCAGAAATTTCATGTTCAACTGCCCCAGAAAGAGTTGGTTCAGGCTTAATCTCTGCCAAACGGATAGTCATCATCTCAGCATAAATCTTGGGCTGCAAACTAGACTTAATATCTGCTAAACTGACTGTCGCCAAGCGAATCATTTCAAACAAATTTTCTTGAGGAAGAGCTAAATTCTCAACAAAGACTGGACTATGATGAGTATTTTCTCCCCCTGTTTGAACAATTAACAAGTCTCTTAAATAGTGCAAAAGGTCGGTCACAAAACGAGTCATGCTCTTACCATTGTCAAAGAGAAGATTTAAGCACGCTAGGGACTTTGGAACATCCTGTTGAGACAAGGCAGACACATAATCATCCAAGGCTGATAGACTAATGGTGCCAGTAATTTCTTCAGAGATAGCAGTCGTCAGCTCATTTCCCTGTGTCAAACTTAGGGCTTGATCCAAAATAGACAAGGCGTCCCGCATCCCACCTTCAGCCCGTCTGGCAATGATTTCCACAGCCTCTGGTTCAGAACTGATATTTTCTTTTTCTAAAATATAGTGGATATGTTCCTTAATATCCTGTGTCTTAATTGATTTAAATTCAAAACGTTGCACACGGGATAGAATAGTGGCAGGAATCTTGTGCAATTCAGTAGTTGCCAAAATAAAGACCACATTCTGTGTTGGCTCTTCCAGCGTCTTTAGGAGGGCATTAAAAGCTCCTGTAGACAGCATGTGAACCTCATCTATGATGTAAACCTTATAACGGGCAAGACTAGGAGCGTAGGTAGATTTATCACGAATTTCGCGAATTTCATCCACCCCATTATTAGAGGCCGCATCCATTTCAATGACATCTTCTAAAATACCATCTGTCACTGCTTGACAAATATAGCAGTTATTACAAGGTTCACCACCCACTTGATTTGGACAGTTCATAGCTTTGGCAAAAATCTTGGCTACACTGGTTTTTCCCGTTCCACGTGGACCAGAAAAAAGATAGGCATGACTTATTTTCTCTTGCTCTACTGCTTGTTTAAGGGTCTTAGCCACAACTTCCTGTCCAACCAACTGGGAGAAGTTTTGACTTCTATATTTTCGATAAAGTGCTTGATACATTAGGCTTTCTCCCCAAACATTGTAAAGTCCCATTCTGTCTTTTCAAGCAAAATAGCGACAAATTGTTCCAAATAATCTCGATCCATAGCATCATAATCATCAATCTCTGAAGAATCAAGATCTAGAACTCCAAGTAATTGACCATTCTTAACCATCGGAATAACAATTTCACTTTTAGCTCGACTATCACAAGAAATATAGTTGGGATAAGTCGTTACATCTCCAACAACAACGGTTTCCTGAAAATGAGCTGCCTCACCACAAACACCCTTGCCTAGCGCAATACGGATGCAGGAAACACCGCCTTGGAAAGGACCTAAAACCAATTCCTTTCCATCGAACAGATAAAAGCCTGCAAATACGGTATTAGGAAAGCGTGATTTTAGAAGAGCACTGGCGTTGGAAAGATTAGCCAAAACATTAGTTTCACCTTCCAATAAAAAAGATAGTTCTTCATTTAACATTTGATAACATGATTGTTTTTCTGATTCTAACATAGAACTATTATATCAAAAAAGGTTTACAGACAAAAGAAAAATCCCTTGTTTAGTAAACAAAGGATTTTATGAATTTTCAATTTGATTAAAGTTCGATATCACCGAACAAGTCAGCCATTGAGAATCCTGTTTGTGTTTCTGGAAGTTCGAAATCACGTTTTTCTTGACGTTTTGGACGACGTGGACGAGCAGCACGTTTTTCTTCTTTTTGTCCTTCTTCTTGAGCTGGACGCTCTTCCAGAGCTTTGATAGAAAGTGATACGCGCTCTGCATCTGCGTTAACTTCAAGAACTTTAACTTGAACTTCTTGACCAACTTTAAGAGCTTCTTTTGGATTTTCAATACGTTTGTGTGAAATTTGTGATACGTGAACAAGTCCATCGATACCTGGCAATACTTCAACAAATGCACCGAAATCAGTCAAACGTTTAACTGTTCCTTCAACTACATCACCTTTAGCCAATTTTTGCTCAACGCCATCCCATGGTCCAGGTGTTGTTGCTTTAAGTGAAAGTGATACACGTCCTTCTTCTTCATTAAGATCAAGGATTTTCACTTCAATTTCTTCACCAACAGTTACAACTGATTTTGGTGATACGTTACGCTCGTGTGACAACTCAGTCAAGTGAACCAATCCGTCAACACCACCAAGGTCGATGAAAGCACCAAAGCTTGTGATACGAGCAACTTTACCAGTTACAACATCACCAACAGCCAATTTACCGAATACTTCAGCGCGAGCTGCTGCAGTAGCTGCTTCAACAACTTCACGACGTGAAAGGATGAAGCGGTTTTCTTTAGCGTCAACTTCTTTGATTTTAGCATCAAATTCTTGACCTACAAAACGCTCAGTGTTACGTACGAAACGAGTATCCAACATTGAAGCTGGGATAAATCCACGAACACCTTCAAATTCTACTGAAAGTCCACCTTTAACGGCACGAGTTCCTTTAACAGTAACAACTTCTTCTTCGCGACCAACAAGTTTGTCCCATGCTTTGCGAGCTTCAAGGCGTTTTTTAGATACAAGGTATGTAACTGTATCAGTATCTTTACCAACTACTTGACGAAGTACAAGAACATCCAATACTTCTCCTACTTTAACAAAGTCATTGATATCTGCATCGCGATCGTTTGTCAATTCGCGAAGAGTCAAGACACCTTCAACACCAGTTCCAGAGATTGCAACGTTAGCTTGAGTCGCATCAACTGTCAATACTTCAGCACTAACAACATCACCAGTCTCAACTTGGCTAACGCTATTTAGCAAATCTTCAAATTCGTTCATCTAAAAAATCCTCCAACAATCAAGTTTTCTTTAACTTGACATACTTATAATTTTTTTCCTAAGCACCCGCAAGGACATGTTCATATCGTTCACGTCTTTCAATTATAAAAATAAAATACCCTAAGATATTTTGCCTTTTATCTTGATTATTACCTAAGAACTGGGGTAGCTGGATTCGAACCAACGCATGAGGGAGTCAAAGTCCCTTGCCTTACCGCTTGGCTATACCCCATTAGTAAAATGGAGAGAGAGGGATTCGAACCCCCGAACCCGAAGGAGCGGATTTACAGTCCGCCGCGTTTAGCCTCTTCGCTATCTCTCCGATATTTAACGAAAACTATTATATCATGAAATTTTCAATAAAACAAGACTTATTTTGCTAAATTATAGTTTTCAATCAAAATTTCCACAGCTTTTTCCAATTTTTTATAAAAACTATCGACATTCCCATTCTTTATGATGGCAAATTGTCCATCTAATTCGGCAATTTCTCCAATTACTTTCTTACCAATGGTCAAGGTATAACCCTCAAAACTATCTTTTCCTACATTAACCTTGGCATCTGCTACTTGAATTTCAATTTTTTTATCTTTCTTACTCATTTCATACCTCTCTTCACTTTTTCTATTTTACAAGAAAATCCTAAAACTAGCAAGAAAAAACTCCATATCAGTGAGTGCAACTAATTTGGAGTTTTTTATGTTTGATAAATTTAGTCAACTTTTACAATCCAACCTTCTGGCGCTTCAATATCACCAAACTGAATTCCTGTCAATTCATCATATAATTTACGAGTCACAGGACCTACTTCTGTTTCACTATAGAAAACATGGAAATCATCACCGTGCTGAATTCCACCAATTGGAGAAATAACTGCTGCTGTACCACAGGCACCTGCCTCTACAAAACGGTCAAGCTCATCAATTGGGACGTCCCCCTCAATAGGAGTTAAGCCCAAGCGATGTTCTGCCAAGTAAAGCAAGGAATACTTGGTAATAGATGGCAAGATAGAAGGACTCAATGGTGTTACAAATTCATTATCAGCTGTAATTCCAAAGAAGTTAGCTGAGCCGACTTCTTCAATCTTTGTATGAGTTGATGGGTCTAGATAGATAACATCTGAGAAATGACGTGACTTGGCCAATTTCCCTGGCAAGAGACTTGCAGCATAGTTTCCACCAACCTTAGCCGCACCTGTACCATTTGGAGCAGCACGATCGTATTCATCCTGAATCAAGAAGTTGGTTGGAACCAATCCACCCTTAAAGTAATTTCCAACTGGCATAGCAAAGATGGTGAAAATGTACTCTTCTGCCGGTTTTACCCCAATAATATCTCCGACACCAATCAAAAGAGGACGAAGATATAAGGTTCCACCTGTTCCGTGTGGAGGTACATATTCTTCATTCGCACGAACAACTGCCTTACAAGCTTCTACAAACATTTCTGTCGGAACTTGTGGCATCAAGAGACGGTCACATGTCCGTTGCAGACGTTTAGCATTTTCATCAGGACGGAAAAGTTGAATACTGTCATCCTTAGTACGATAAGCTTTTAAACCTTCAAAGGCTTGTTGTCCATAGTGAAGACTTGGAGAAGACTCTGAAATATGCAAGGTTGCATCCTCTGTAAGCTCTCCTTGATCCCATTGTCCATTTTTAAAACGAGCAATATAGCGATAAGGTAATTTCATATAGGAAAAACCAAGGTTTGCCCAATCAATCGTTACTGTCATATTCCACTCCTTATTCTAAAAACCTATTTCTTTTATTCTACTATTCTACACTTTTTTTCTAAAATAGCAAGTATATTTTGTAATTTTCAGAAAATTTCTTCAATAAAAAAGAACCAGCTCTTAGAACTGATTCTTCATTTCACTTATTTAGCTTCAGTAAATACTTCTTTAAGATAAGCGTCAAAAACTTCTTCATCTGAAATCGTATCAGAAATGAAGCTTCCGTTGCTGGTTCGTTCTGACAGGTTCAAGTCTTGTAGTCGACTTTCATAGATTGTACCTTTGTTAGATTGAACAATCAGAGTTTGATCGTTCCCGTCCACTTCTGTACTAAAGAGGTCACCAACGAAGCCTTGTTCTGCAACTGCTCCTGCTAAGAAGACCCGATGCGGTTTGTTTTTCAACTCACGTAAGACTTGTAACCCTCGTTTGGCACGGCTGGTTGCCGGAATTTCCTCAATAGAAACACGTTTCAAGCTTCCACGCTGAGTCAAGAGGTAGAAGGATAAGGTGTTACAGATAAAGGCAGATTGGAGGACATCATCTTCTTTCAAATTCATAGCCTTGACACCTGCAGCCTTAGCACCGACAACTGGAACCTCTTCGATATTGAAACGCAGGGCATAACCATTTTGGCTAATCAAAAGAACATCATCTAGTTTAATCGGAGCCACTGCTACAATCTGATCTATCTCGTCTTTGAGCTTAGCATACTTGACAGACTTAGATTTATAGGTCCGCCATGGAGTGAACTCTTTTCTCTCTACACGCTTGATTTGACCGAGACGAGTCGCAGCAAAGTAAGTTGTCGCATCATCAAACTGATCCACGACTTCCACATAGAGGATTTCTTCGTTAGTTTCAAAGTTTGTGATGGTTTGGCTCAGATGCTCTCCAATATCCTTCCAGCGAATATCTGCCAATTCATGGATTGGTCGATAAATGACATTTCCAAGACTTGTGAACATCAAAAGATGCTGGGTTGTCTTGGCAGATTGTACAAAGATCAAACGGTCATCATCACGTTTGCCAATTTCTTCCAAGGTGGAAGCTGCAAAGGAACGTGGGCTGGTACGCTTGATGTAACCTGCCTTGGTCACGCTGACATAGGTATCCTCCTCAGCAATCAAACTAGCTGTATCAATCTCGATTGCTTTCGCAGTGTCTTCTAAAGTACTCAAACGTGGAGTCGCAAATTTCTTTTTGACCTCACGGAGTTCTTTCTTCATGAGATTGTACATGGTCCGTTCATCACCGATGATAGCCGCAAGCATGGCAATCTTTTCACGAAGTTCTGCTTCTTCTTCCTGCAAGACAACTACGTCTGTATTGGTCAAACGGTACAGTTGCAAGGTAACAATAGCCTCAGCCTGTTCTTCCGTAAAATCATAGCTTACCTTAAGATTTTCCTTAGCGTCCGCCTTATTCTCAGAAGCACGGATAAGCGCAATGACTTCGTCCAAGATTGAAATCACTCGAATCAAACCTTCGACGATATGGAGACGTTTCTCATCCTTTTCCTTGTCAAAGCGTGAACGCGCTAAAATCACTTCACGACGGTGGGCGATGTAGCTAGACAAAATCGGGACAATCCCGACCTGACGAGGTGTAAAATTGTCAATCGCCACCATGTTAAAGTTGTAGTTAATTTGCAGGTCTGTGTATTTGAAGAGATAATTGAGAACGAGCTCCGTATTGGCGTCTTTCTTAAGCTCAATAGCAATACGAAGACCGTCACGATCAGACTCATCACGAACCTCAGCAATACCTGCCACCTTGTTATTGACACGAACATCATCAATTTTCTTAACTAGGTTGGCCTTATTGATTTCATAAGGAATCTCAGTGATAACGATTTGTTCCTTACCACCTTTTAGCTTTTCAATCTCCGTCTTGGAACGAACAACCACACGCCCTTTCCCAGTTTCGTAGGCTTTCTTGATTTCGTCACGCCCTTGGACAATTCCTCCAGTCGGGAAGTCTGGTCCAGGTAGGAATTCCATGAGCTTATCAACTTTGGCAGTTGGGTGGTCAATCATGTAAACTGTCGCATCGATAACTTCAGCCAAATTATGTGGTGGAATATCTGTGGCGTATCCAGCCGAAATACCAGTAGAACCATTGACTAAAAGGTTGGGAAAGGCTGCTGGCAAAACTGTCGGCTCTTTCTCCGTATCGTCAAAGTTCCAAGCAAAAGGAACGGTCTTTTTCTCGATATCTTGAAGAAGGTAGCCAGCAATCTCTGACAAACGCGCCTCGGTATAACGCATAGCCGCAGGCGGATCTCCGTCCATAGAACCGTTATTACCGTGCATTTCTACCAAAATCTCACGATTTTTCCAATCCTGAGACATACGAACCATGGCATCATAGATAGAAGAATCCCCGTGTGGGTGAAAATTCCCCATGATATTCCCAACAGACTTGGCTGACTTGCGGTAGCTCTTGTCAAAGGTATTACCATCCTTATTCATCGAATAAAGAATGCGACGCTGAACCGGCTTCAATCCATCACGAATATCTGGCAAGGCCCGGTCTTGAATAATGTACTTGGAGTAGCGACCAAAGCGCTCTCCCATAATGTCCTCCAGGGACATGTTTTGAATTTTAAACATGACTATAAACTTTCTTAATTTAAATTATTCCTTCTAGCTAAAATTCTTTACAGTTTAAACTTACTATTGATACTATCACCTAATACTTTCATCTAGTACTTTTTCCACCCTATATAAAAAACAGATTAAGTAAAATATAACGAATAAAAACAAAATAAATATATTATAAAAATTGAGTTTTCCACAAAAAAAATAAAAAATAATGAAAACGGAAAAGAAAAAATATATCAAAGAAGAAATCTTCGAAGGCCATCTCCTTCTAACCGATACAAGTTTATACTGATACTTTTTAGAAAAATCTCTTTTTTCGTAAGTAATCCCCTCAGAATATACATTCAATTGAGAATTACAAAACGATATAAATAATAGATAAATAATGACCGACAAAATGATATAAATAATATTTTTATATTCAAAAAATAATAACCAAAAACTAATAGTAAGGAATATAGTTGGCATGATGAATCCTAATAACCAGTCAAATATACTAGATATCAAAGTCCATATAGTCTCGATTTTTTGAAACATGAAAGAGAAATTATCAAAAACTGTTTCACCAATGGCTGTTTCTAACTTCTTATCAAAATTAGATTTTGAAAACTTAATATTAGTATATACATATTTTTCATTGTTTTTTTTCCTATGTTTTAGAGCATCCTCAACAGTGGAAATATCCATACTTTTTTCATAATCCCAAATTATTTCTAATCTTTTCAACAAAGGGTATCTTTGCCCCTCTTTATTCAAATTATCAAAATTACTGATTATGTACATTGCTCTTAGTGAAAGAATTAATAACAAAAGTATCAAAATAATATTAAATAGATATTCATATTCACTTACACTATTAACTATATTTTGAAATGATTTTTGAATTTGTCCCCAAGTAGTTTCTGGTAATATCTTTGAGATAAATGTATTTGTACTTAAAAAAGTTAGGATTCCTATAACTATGTCCTTAATTGAAAAAGTTAACTGATTACCTTTTTTCTCTACAAATTTAATATAATCTTCAAATTCTTCCTTCGTGATACCATAATCTAATAACTTTGAGCGTAATTCAAATAGAATTCTATCAATCTCAAAAACTGTAGTATATTTTTTGTTTAATATAGTACCATTCATTCTATGCCAGTTCTTGTATTGTTTCTCAATTATAATAAACAACGGTGAATCATTAAATTTTTTACTTCTACGTTTCCTAAATTCGATAAAAGTTAAAAAAGCAATTAAAAACAGAACCATCGTTAGCGCTTCAGACATTAAATTCTCCTTTATCTAAACATCACGTCAATTATTAGTGAGTGTAACTATTTTCATCCCACAAATCCTCGTTTATACTTAATATGACTGGCGATATTGCTATCTACATCATTCTTATCCCAAAGTTGGAGTTCCCATGGGTAGTAAAAATTACTTTTATTTTTAAAATAGATATGAATACCGACATAGCCATCTTTATCACGTAAATACCAGTTTTTTAGTCCGTACATCTCTTGCCAATCATCTAATTTCTCCATGACTTGAGCAATCTCTTTGGAACTTAAAATCATACGAGCACCAAAAATATCATTAAGAATAGAATTCACAGGATAGCCCTCTTGACGCTCAGAAAAACGTGTAATTTTATCTAAAATAGACTCAGAAGTTTTAACACGATAAACATAGGCAATATCTTGGACATCCGCTTTCATCAGATAGTCATTAATTGACTCATGTAAATTCAGACGGTAGGCCAAAATCGCTTTCGTCGGAACTTTTGAAAAGGTATGCTTGAGATTGATTTTCTCCACCTTACCCGTTTCAAAATAATCTTTAGAATACTCTAGATGAATACGATTAATCTCTGTAATGAGGCGTTCCACTTTTTCAATCATGAGTCTTCTCCTCTCACTTTTTCATTTTTCTAGTTATTCCCAAAATTCTTCACTCTCTCCTCAGCATACTCAATCATCTTCTCAGCTACTTCTTTATCGTAGTCAAATCCCATTTTTTGAGCAAGGATTTGCGCTTCTCGGTGGAAAAATTTCATGGTAGCAAATAAAGACTGGGGGATTTTATCTAAACTTGAGAAATCAAGTAGATTTGAAAATTGTTTCTCTTTCTCAGTAGGTAAATAGTTAAAGAGATACTTGTAGTTTTTGCCGATATCGACCTTTCCCCTATCGCTTGCTACCTGCCAAGCCAAGACCTTCAAGAGTTCTTGTTGGCAAATACCGTATAGATGGTCCATCGCATAGATGACTTGATTACGACAAATGCCCTTGACTACATAGGCAGACACCCACCAAAATTCATTGCAGGAATTTTTAAAATCTGTCTCACTAGCTGGACTCATCCAGAAACGCTCTAGATTTTGGGAATAGGGTTCAAATAAATGTTCTGGGTCTTCCAAAACAGTGAATCCTGCCTCACTATCTACCCACTCTTTGATATACTCTTTAGGGCAGAGAGTTAAATCAATACGGTTGCCGTCTTCAAAGAGCATGAGATAAAGACGACGATGGTCAAGAGCAATCTCTTGCTCGATAATGCGTTTCCCAAACTGGTCTAACCAAGAAAGGTCACTCGTCAGATTATCTAAATCGTCCACGACATAGACCACGTCATAGTCTTGAAATTCATCTTTTGGTGCCTTTGGGTTTGTCTGTGAACCAGACATGGCGACAGCCTCGACTTGTAGAATTTTAGCAGTCTGTGAAATCAACCTCAGCATTTGCTCTTGACTTCTATATTTTCTGCACCTATCTTTTATAGAGTCATTTTTCATAGCCGTCTTGCTCCTCTTGTTTTTGGATGCCTCGTGTTCTTTTCTTTTCAAGTTCCCCTACGATTAATTCGATAGTTGAGCAAATCCCCAAAACGATTAAAATAAAATAAAACAAATTAATATCGTTTCTATGATATATTTGAAAGCTTCTCCATAATACAAAAGTATTTACTAATGAAAGAAGGAAAAGTAAAATAGCATTGAATAGGAGTGTTATAGCAAACTTGCTCTTAAAATACCTATAATGTTTTCCAATCCGATAGAGGGTATATAGTGAGAAAACAATCATCAAAGGTGTGAAGGCAAGTGCATAAAATAAGATAAACCCTATTCCTGAGTATGGTTTACTTTCCATTGGTAGATCTAATAGACAGATACCAATAGTGAGGATGTTCAATATGAACAATGATACCGTGCGAGCACACTCTTTTCTACCTTTATTAGTCATTAAGTCATATATAATTCCAAAAATGGCTAGGAGAACAAGGAAAAAAGGCAACATTAATAACGTAATCAATACTGCACCTCCAATAGTTTTAGCGATTGTTTACATACAAAAGATGATCGTCACCTTTACTTGAAACTTTACAACTCCTCTGTCTGGTAAAGGTTACACCCTTCGTAATAATATGAAGAATCCATACCCTTAAAGAAACGGGTCTGAGTAAGGTCATCCGTCAGATTATTGAGGAGGAGATACTTGAGTTCTCCAGTCGACACTGCACTACGCTTCATGGCATTCAGGTATCCATCCTTATCAATGGCGTTCCAATCTACCACTTTCCCTAGCTTCTGACGAAGCATACAATCTAGCCAAATCCGTATGGCGCGTCCATTCCCTTCGCGGAAAGGATGGGCGATATTTAGCTCAAGGTACTTTTCGACAATCTGCTCAAAGGTCTGCTGAGGCATCCTGTCAATATTTTCCAAGGAAGCTGCTAGATGCATATGACAGGCGCAAAGCGAACATTCCCTTTGGCGAGATTGACTGTCCGAATCTGGTCGGCGAAGTCATAGATTTCTTTAAATAAGAAACCATGAATAACGGCCAGAGTCGCATAGGTGCCAGTTGCTTTATCGTTCAGAAGCTGCTTTTCAAAAAGCTCTTTCGCTCGGGTTCTGCTGATTTTTTCTTCCATCTTGGATAGTTCAAGCAAATCTGTCATACCCAGTTTGTTGTCAAGCGTCATAAATACAGCTCTTTTCATTTAGATAGATTTTCTAAGCCCTGTTCCCACAGGTTTAAAACCTACTGTCTGATAAAATCCATCCGCTTCTGATATTAATTCAATGCGAGTCAAAGGATATTTTTGATGAATTTCAGCGATCAATCGCCGTCCCAATCCTTTTCCGCGATAGGCTTTATTAATGATAATCTCAGCTAAAAAGGTCGTCATGACTTCATCTGTCAAGTAGCGTGCAAAGCCAAGGATTTTCTGGTCCTCTTCAAGCACCAAGTAATGGGACAGATTTGTTGAAAATAATGATTTCACTTTTTCCTCTGTAAAAGAAAGCCATTTTTCATTTTGATAAAGAGAATAAATAGCTTGACAATCTTTTGTGCTTGCAGGTCTGATTATCATTTTCTACTCCTTTCAAATCCTATGCGACCACTAACAATTTTTCAACTCAAATTTAGTTATATTCTAGTTGCTATCCGTCGCTTCTTCCCTCGCCTTCTTAGCTGACTTGCGTTTTTTATAGCGACTACGGATAGCGTTGAGATGGTCACGGAGATCAGCATACTGCTTTTTATCTGGATAAGCATAGGCGTTGATTGCAGTAAAGTCCACAAGGAAGTAATAGATTTCTTGTAATTTCGAACTGACTTCCTTGTTTTGACTAGGTACCTTGCCTTTTTGCTCAATCAAACGCTCCTTATAAGCTTTTTCAAACTGAACCTGCACCTTTCTAAAGGTTTCTACATGAGTTGTCAAATGCAGGGTTGAAAGGGCAGTTTGGTAGTCAATGTCTTTTAGCTCCTTAAGCAAATTGTTAATAGCTTCTGTCTCTTTTTCGTAACTCATACTCGTTGCCCAGCATAATTTTTGAAAAGTTTGCTGAGTTTGTCGTAAGCTTTCTTGCTACTTTCCTCTTTCACACGAGAGAAGGCTTTGACCAAACCAGTCAAGGTAAAAAGCGCATCATCACGCTCACAATCAGACGCTTCCAGACTAGCCACCGTTTGACTGGCCTTGGAACGGTGCAAACCAGCTTGCAAGGTCTCAAGAAGTTTCTCCATATCCCCAAGCTTCGTTGCGTAAACCTGCTCAGACTTATTGGCTTTTGTAAAAGCCAATAAGTCGTCCTTGCTCTCAGATAGAAGTTAGAAGAATTCGTTGTTTTTTAAAGCGTTTGTATCTAAACTACTAATTCCATAAATTTTTTTCATCTGGATAATCTCCTAATTTTTTATTTTAATGTACTTTTTACTTCGTCCGATTTTCGGAATTTTTTTTGCTCCTTCAAGAGTTCGTCCGAAAAACAAAAGTTCGTTTTTTCTCAAAATACACTCGTCCGATTTCCGGACAAACATAATTCGCCATGAAAGACTTCGTATAAAAATCGAACAATCTCACTTTAGATTTGGTTAGCTTGTCAAAAAATCTGACGATGGAAATTTGATGAGTCCAATCTCTCTGTTTTTAAAACAAATCTATTTTTTCCAGTATATTATAAACAGTATTGCGTACTTTCTCATTCTGTACTCCTTTAACTTGAATTAATAGACTATTCGCTTCTAAAAGCCCTTTATATTGGCTGTTTTTTTTATTAAAAAAACAAATTTCTTTCTCTCTCAATTCATCAATAATATCAGGAGAAATTATAATATTTTCTGAACTATCAAAGATGTAATATTTGATAATATTTTCAAAAGAAGCAGTATCTTTTTCATTCTTATAACTATCATACTTATCATTAAGTAACTTCAGCAATTTATCTTTCAAATAATCATTTTCTTCATTTGGTACAACACAATAAAAATATGCTGGAAAATCTCTATTTTGTGGGATTAAACCAAAACTGCAGCCTAAATGATTCATAATTCCAGTATCGTTATAAGAAAACTCTGTGCAACCAGCACCGCACCACTGAATATTGTTTTTCAATTTATAACCATATACTTTAAAATGTTCATCAATTTCAGCATCATTTGGTAGAGTATGATTCATTACTTGATCAAATTTTATCTTTAATACATCTAAATTTGTCAGGTTTGTTTTAGTATTTGCAATTTTTGTTGCATTAGCATAAATAGAATTTCTTTTATGTCTTGTATCTGAAGAAAGTGATTTGCCTACTCCTTTTCCTGAAACAATCACATCATGGTAATCTATCAAGGCATAGTTTTCTTTAGAAAAATGGTATAAAAAGAAACGATAGGCATATAAAAATATATATTGTTTTTCAGTAGGAATGGGTTTAAAAGTTTCTATTGGCGAAAAAATCTGACTGTCATGTTCTTTACAAAAAAGTGGCATAGTTCCAGCATCATTTATATTGACTTCATAAAAAAATTCATCATGTAGCTTAGGATCTTGAAGGTTACTAATAATATTTTTTATATCGGACGCAAAAACTGAATATCCATTATCAGTTTCTCTTGCAATCTGCTTTTCTAATATATTTCTAGGAAAAGTATGTGATTTAATCGGTTTTCTATCACAGTTGGAATACAGGCACTCTTTTCCTTTAGAATCGAAAAATTTCTTGACTCTATTCCTATCATGGGATTGAAGTTGTTTTCTCTCACTTTCCGAAATATCACGAAGATTATTTCGTTCCATTTGTTTTCGTAACTTCTCTATTTTTAAATGGCAATGTTTGTATTTTTTGCCTGAATTGCATGTACATTTATCGTTTCTACCGATAGACACCTCTCCACCTCCTTTCTATAATGTAAATTTATTTTTTATTGCAGCACACTCCTAAAACACCATTTCCCCACTCTCTTCCAGCGTAAACTTGACATTATCTTCAATCCACTTACGGCGTGGTTCAACCTTGTCACCCATGAGGACATTGACCCGACGTTCAGCACGTGCTAGGTCTTCGATTGTAACACGAATGAGGGTACGGGTTTCAGGATTCATAGTTGTTTCCCAGAGCTGGTCCGCATTCATCTCACCGAGACCTTTATAGCGTTGGAGGGTAGCGCCTTTACCAAACTGCTTGCGGAGTTCTTCTAACTCGCCATCCGTCCAAGCGTAGGCCACTTCTTCTTTCTTACCTTTCCCTTTTGACATCTTGTAAAGAGGTGGAAGGGCAATATAAACATGTCCCGCCTCAACTAGCGGACGCATATAGCGGTAGAAAAATGTCAAGAGCAAGGTCTGAATGTGGGCACCGTCTGTATCCGCATCGGTCATGATAATAATCTTGTCATAGTTGGCATCTTCAATAGAGAAGTCTGCTCCAACACCTGCACCGATGGTATAAATCATGGTATTGATTTCTTCATTTTTAAGGATGTCCGCCATCTTGGCCTTAGCTGTATTGATAACCTTACCACGTAGAGGTAAGATAGCTTGGAACTTGCGGTCACGACCTTGTTTAGCCGATCCACCGGCAGAATCACCCTCGACCAGGTAGAGTTCATTCTTAGCTGGATTCTTAGACTGGGCTGGGGTCAATTTCCCAGAAAGCAATCCCTTATCTTTTTTGTTTTTCTTGCCATTTCGGCTCTCATCACGCGCTTTACGTGCTGCTTCACGGGCATCACGGGCCTTGATAGCCTTGCGAATGAGATTGGAAGCTAACTCCCCATTTTCCATGAGGAAGAAAGTTAATTTTTCTGCGACAATGCTATCCACAACCGGACGAGCCAGTGGACTTCCTAGTTTGTCCTTGGTCTGTCCCTCAAACTGGAGGTGTTCTTCAGGAACCAAGATAGAAAGAACGGCAGCAAGTCCCTCACGGTAGTCTGAACCTTCAAGGTTTTTATCTTTTTCCTTGAGGAGGCCTGTCTTACGCGCATAGTCATTCATAACCTTGGTAATGGCAGACTTGAGTCCTGTCTCGTGCGTTCCACCGTCCTTGGTGCGAACGTTATTGACAAAGGATAGAATGTTATCTGAAAATCCGTCATTGTACTGGAGGGCCACTTCCACTTGGAAACCGTTGTCTTCACCTTCAAAGTAAAGAACCGGCGTCAATGTTTCCTTGTCTTCGTTAAGATAAGAAACAAAGTCCTGTACCCCATTTTCATAGTGAAACTCAACAGACTCATCTGTGCGTTTATCCGTTAGAGACAAGGTCACATTTTTCAAGAGAAAGGCTGACTCATTGAGGCGTTCTGAAATGGTATTGTACTTGAAGTCTGTCGTCGAAAAGATAGTCGCATCTGGCATGAAGGTGACTTTGGTACCTGTTTTAGACTTAGGTGCTGTACCAATTTTCTTCAAGGTCGTGACAGGTTTGCCACCATTTTCAAAACGTTGCTTGTAGATTGCACCATCGCGAGTGATTTCAACTTCTAGCCAACTAGATAGAGCATTTACAACGGAAGAACCCACTCCGTGGAGACCACCAGATGTCTTGTAGCCACCCTGACCGAATTTCCCTCCGGCATGAAGAATGGTAAAGATTACTTCAACCGTTGGGATTCCCATAGCGTGCATACCAGTTGGCATTCCACGTCCGTGGTCTTGAACCGTTAAACTTCCATCTTTATTAATGGTTACATCAATACGATCGCCAAACCCAGACAGGGCTTCATCGACCGCATTATCGACGATTTCCCAGACTAGGTGGTGGAGACCAGCACCATCGGTCGATCCGATATACATCCCCGGACGTTTACGGACCGCATCCAACCCTTCTAGCACCTGAATGGCATCATCATTATAATTGTTAATATTGATTTCCTTTTTTGACACAAGGAACCTCCTATTCGTTCATCTTTACTATTCTACAGGTTTTCCAAGGATTTTGCAAAATTTTTCTTTCTCCGGTGTGACAATTTCAGAAGAGATTCTCTGCCTTTCTTTTCCATTTCATGATATAATAGGAGTATGATTACAATAGTTTTATTAATCCTAGCCTATCTGCTGGGTTCAATTCCGTCTGGTCTCTGGATTGGACAAATTTTCTTTCAGACAAATCTGCGTGAACACGGTTCTGGAAATACCGGAACGACCAATACCTTTCGCATTTTAGGTAAGAAAGCTGGTATAGCAACCTTTGTCATTGACTTTTTCAAAGGAACCCTAGCAACGCTTCTTCCGATTATGTTTCATCTACAAGGCGTTTCGCCTCTCATCTTTGGACTTTTAGCTGTCATTGGCCATACCTTCCCTATCTTTGCAGGATTTAAGGGAGGCAAGGCTGTCGCAACCAGTGCTGGAGTGATTTTCGGATTTGCACCTGTCTTCTGTCTCTACCTTGCAGTTGTTTTCTTTGGAACCCTCTATCTTGGTAGTATGATTTCACTATCTAGTGTCACAGCATCTGTCGCGGCTGTCATCGGAGTTCTACTCTTTCCACTTTTTGGTTTTATCCTGAGCAACTATGATCCTCTATTCATCACTATTATCCTAGCACTGGCTAGTTTGATTATCATTCGTCATAAGGACAACATCGCTCGTATCAAAAATAAAGCTGAAAATCTTGTCCCTTGGGGATTGAACCTAACCAACCAACATCCTAAAAAATAAAACGCCAGTTCATTCTGAACTGACGTTTTTTGTATGCTTATTTTGATTTGATATAGTTAATACCATCTGCTTTTGGTGCAACTGCTTTTCCAAAGAAGGCTGCCAAGACAAGAATTGTCAAAACATAAGGTGCGATTTGAAGATAAACCGCAGGCACTCCTTGTAGGAATGGCAATTGAGAGCCGATAACAGCCAAACTTTGTGAAAGTCCAAAGAAGAGACTAGATAGCATGGCTCCGATTGGATTCCATTTTCCGAAGATCATTGCAGCAAGGGCGATAAACCCAGGTCCAACAATAGTTGTCACTGAGAAGTTAACTGAGATGGATTGAGCATAAATCGCTCCGCCAATTCCACCTAGGAAACCGGAAATAATAACCCCTAAATATCTCATTTTATATACATTGATTCCCAACGTGTCCGCTGCTTGAGGATGTTCACCAACAGAGCGGAGACGAAGACCAAAGCGCGTTTTGAAGAGAATAAACCAAGCAAGGAACGAGAAGGCAATCGCGATATAACCTAGCAAACTAGTTGACTTGAAGAAGATATCACCAATCACTGGGATATTTGCCAAGACTGGGAAATCAAAGCGTCCAAAAGTCTGACTTAGGTTGTCGGTTTGTCCTTTGTTATAAAGAACTTTCACCAAGAAAACAGCCAAGGCAGGCGCCATCAAGTTCAATACCGTACCGCTGACAACATGGTCTGCACGGAAATGAACCGTTGCTGCTGCGTGGATGATAGAGAAGAGACCACCAACCAATCCTGCAACTAGCAAAGATAGCCATGGAGTTGCTGCTCCAAATTGTTCTGCAAATTCAAGGTTAAAGACAACTCCAGAAAAGGCACCCATAACCATAATTCCTTCAAGGCCGACGTTTACCACACCACCACGTTCAGAGAAAACACCACCGATACTTGTAAAGATGAGGGGTGCTGAGTAAATCAGCATAGAAGACACCAAGAGGGTGAGCAAGGTTGTAATAGACATCTTTACTTACCTCCTTTAACTTGTTTTTTCGGTTTGACAAAGCGTTCGATAAGGTAATGAACACTGACAAAGAAGATAATAGACGCTGTTACAATGCTGACAAGCTCAGATGGTACCTGCGCCGCATTCATACCAGGGGCTCCAACTTGGAGAACACCAAATAGGAAAGCTGCAAAGAGAATACCAATTGGTGAATTTGCCGCAAGCAGACTAACCGCCATCCCGTTAAATCCAACAGCTAATGACGATCCCTGAACATAAACGTTCTGGAAGGTTCCCAGACCTTCAACAGCTCCACCAAGACCTGCCAAGGCACCTGAAATAATCATTGAGAGGATAATCGTTCTTTTTGCAGAAATACCAGCATATTCTGAAGCATGTGGATTAAGACCAACCGCACGGATTTCAAAACCAAGAGTTGTTTTCTTGAGCATGAACCAAATGACTGCAACGGCAATGAGAGCAAAGAAAATACCAATATTCATCCGTGAGTTACCAGTCAACTCAGCCAACCAAGGTGTCTGATAGGTTGCATTAGCCCCAACACGAATGGTCGAATCTGTACTTTGCATGAAGTCTTTAGGAAAGGCATGGATAAAGGCATTCCCTACATACAAGACGATGTAGTTCATCATGATGGTTACGATAACCTCTGACGTCCCCAGATAGGCTCTAAGAATACCCGGAATCGCTCCGACAATCCCACCAGCAATAAGGGCAATCACGATGGTTGCTAGAATCATCAAGGGACGGGGCATATCTGGATGCGACAGGGCAAACCAACCACTGAGAATCCAACCAGCCAAAGCCTGACCAGGAAGCCCGACGTTAAAGAAACCAGCGCGACTGGCAACGGCAAAACCCAGACCAATCAAGACCAAAGGCCCCATAGCACGGAAGATTTCTCCAATCCCACGCAGACTACCAAAGGCTGTATAGAACAATTCTTCGTAGCCCCAAATAGCATCATAACCGAAGATCCACATGACAATGGCTCCGAGTAAAATTCCTAGGAATACAGAAATCAAGGGAACCGAAATTTGTTGTAATTTTTTAGACATCACTCTTCTCCTTTCCCAAGTTTCCACCAGCCATCAAGACACCAAGCTCTTGTTTATTGGTTGTTTCTGGTGATACAATACCTTGAATCTTACCATCATGGATAACAGCAATACGGTCTGAGACGTTTAAAATCTCATCCAATTCAAAGCTGACAACAAGGACAGCCTTGCCATTATCACGCTCTTCAATCAAGCGCTTGTGGATATATTCAATGGCACCGACATCCAACCCACGAGTTGGCTGGCTGACGATAAGGAGATCAGGATCACGATCAATTTCACGAGCAATAATTGCTTTTTGTTGATTTCCGCCTGAGAGTGCAGCTGCAGGAACAAATTCACTGGCAGCACGAACATCAAACTCTTCCATTAGCTTTTTAGCATAAGAAGTAATATTTGAATAGTTCAAAATTCCATTTTTACTATGTGGTTCTTTGTAGTAGGTTTGAAGGGCAATATTTTCAGAAATCATCATTTCCAAAATCAAACCATCACGGTGACGGTCTTCTGGAACGTGCCCAACACTCAACTCTGTAATCTGACGTGGGTGCAAGCCTACAATTGAATCTCCTTTTAGCTCAACTCTACCAGATTCAACCTTGCGAAGACCTGTAATGGCTTGAATCAGTTCAGACTGACCATTTCCATCAATCCCTGCAATACCAACAATCTCTCCAGCACGAACATCCAAGGACAGATTTTTCACAGCTGGAACACCACGGTTTTCATTGACCACCAAATCTTTGATTGACAAGACCACTTCTTTTGGTTGAGAGGCTTGTTTCTCTGTTTTAAAGGAAACAGAACGTCCTACCATCATTTCTGCCAAATCAGCATTAGTAGCCCCTGCAATTTTGACGGTTTCAATTGATTTCCCACGACGGATAACTGTAACGCGGTCAGAAACTGCGCGAATCTCGTCCAACTTGTGGGTAATCAAGATAATTGATTTTCCTTCTTTGACAAGATTTTTCATAATAGCCATCAACTCCTCAATTTCTGATGGAGTCAAAACAGCCGTTGGTTCGTCAAAGATAAGAATATCAGCCCCTCGAAAAAGTGTTTTTAAAATTTCTACACGTTGTTGGGCTCCAACTGAGATGTCTGCCACCTTGGCAGAAGGGTCAACAGCTAAGCCATAACGTTCAGAAAGAGCCTTGATTTCTTTGCTAGCTCCAGCGATATCTAGCACACCATTTTTAGTCAATTCACTTCCTAAAATGATGTTTTCAGCCACTGTGAAGGCTTCTACCAACATAAAGTGCTGGTGAACCATTCCGATTCCCAAGCTAGCTGCTTTAGATGGTGAATCGAGATTGACAACTTGACCGTTGACCACAATTTCACCACTAGTTGGTTCAAGAAGCCCTGCTAACATGTTCATGAGCGTGGACTTACCAGCCCCATTTTCTCCTAAAAGTGCATGAATTTCACCTTTTCGTAGGTGCAGGTTGATTTTGTCGTTGGCAACAAACTCACCAAACACCTTGGTAATATCACGCATCTCAATGACATTTTCGTGTGCCATGTGCTCTTCCTTTCAGAGTCTTATTTTATTTCAATAAAACTTGCTATTTTATCTAGTAGCAAGCTTTACTGAGACAAAATGACTTTGTCTCAACTCTTAAAAAGCGACCGATGGCCGCTTCCTAAGAAATAACTTCCATCCATTATTTTGCAGGAACTTTTACGCTTCCATCAAGGATTTTAGCTTTAGCATCTTCGACAGCTTTTTTACCTTCTTCTGAAAGGTTTGTTGTTACCAAGTCAACCCCTTTATCTTTCAATGAGTAAACGATCACTTGACCGCCAGGGAATTCACCTTTTTCTGCCTTGTTAGAAATATCTTTTACAGTTGTACCAACTTGTTTCAAAGTAGATACAAGAACGAAGTTTGATTCTTTACCATCTTTAGAAGTGTATTTACCTTCTGCTTCTTGGTCACGGTCAACACCGATAACCCAAACTTTTTCATTTTCAGGACGGCTTTCGTTGAGTGATTTTGCTTCTGCAAAGACACCAGCACCTGTACCACCAGCTACTTGGTAAACAATATCTGCACCGGCTGCGTATTGTGCGGCTGCAATTGTTTTACCTTTAGCAGCATCACCAAATGAACCAGCATAGTCAACTTGGACTTTGATAGATGGGTCTACTGACGCAACACCAGCCTTGAATCCTGCTTCAAAACGAGAGATAACTTCTGACTCCTGCCCACCTACAAAACCAACTTGTTTTGTTTTAGTTGTTTTTGCTGCAGCTACACCTGCAAGGTAACCTGACTCATTATCAGCGAAAGTTACGCTCGCAACATTCTTTTGATCTTTAATCACATCATCAATCAAGACATAGTTCAAGTCAGAATGTTCTTTAGCTGCTTCTTCAACCGCATTGTGAAGGGCAAAACCAACACCGAAGATTAGGTTGTAACTTCCAGCCGCTTGTTGCAAGTTGTTAGCGTAGTCAGCTTCACTTGTTGATTGGAAGTAAGTGAAACCTTTATCTTTTGAAAGATTGTGTTCTTTACCCCAGTCTTGCAAACCTTCCCAAGCTGATTGGTTGAATGATTTGTCATCAACACCACCAGTATCAGTGACGATTGCTGCTTTTGTCTTCACATCAGAAGATGAAGCTGCGTTACGAGAAGAGCGGTTACCACATGCAGCAAGTCCAACTGCTGCCACTGCAACTAGACCAAGGCCTAGCCATTGTTTCTTGTTCATTACTGAACCTCCTAAATAAGATGTGCAACGATGTTGCAAGTATGGATTGGTTGGCCACAAGGACCGTGCCACTCATAGAGCGACTCAGACTAGTTTAAGTCTGTAAAAGAGTATGGAAGTAATTCCCCGACCGTCATCTCGACCGTCGATTTATCTTTTGCGACTAAGATCACTTTTAGATCTTGTTCAAAAAATTCAGCCATCACTTGGCGACAAGCACCACATGGTGAAATTGGTTTTTCAGTCTGACCATAGACAATCAATTCTGAAAATTCTCTTTGACCTTCAGAAACTGCTTTAAAAATCGCTGTACGTTCTCCACAGTTAGTCAAAGAATAACTAGCATTCTCAATATTGACACCTGTATAAATGTTCCCATCTTTTGCCACTAAAACAGCTCCGACTGGAAAATGAGAATAGGGCACATAGGCTTTCTTGCTGGTTTCAATTGCTAGTTCAATTAACTCAGTAGTCGCCATCTGCCAATTCTCCTTTTAAAATGGCTACCCCAGCTGAAGTTCCGATACGGGTCGCCCCTGCTTCCACAAAGGCAAGAGCATCTGCATAAGAACGAGCTCCACCAGCAGCCTTGACACCCATATCAGGTCCAACTGTTTCACGCATTAATCTAACATCTGCTACCGTAGCCCCACCAGTTGAAAAGCCAGTTGAAGTTTTAACGAAGTCAGCTCCCGCTTTTTGGGCTAATTGGCAAGCCACAACTTTTTCTTGGTCTGTCAGTAGGCAAGCTTCGATAATGACTTTCACTAACTTGTCACCACTTGCTTCCACTACTGCGCGAATATCAGACTCAACAAAGGCCAAATTACCTGATTTGAGAGTTCCAACATTAATCACCATATCAATCTCGTCTGCACCATTTTGGATAGCTTCCTTGGTTTCAAAAGCTTTCACAGCTGAAGTTGTTGCTCCCAAGGGGAAACCTACTACTGTGCAGACCTTTACATCTGTGCCTTCAAGTCCTTTTTTAGCATGTTCAACCCAGGTCGGATTGACACAAACACTGGCAAAATCATACTCTCTAGCTTCAGACAACAAACAATCAATTTGATTTTCTGTTGCATCTTGTTTCAAAAGTGTATGATCGATATATTTATTTAATTTCATATTCGGATTCTCCTGCAGTTTATGAGATTATTTCTATAATTTCTCGTAAACTTTGCACGCTATCATTTATTTTAACATATTTTTGAAAATCTGTAACTAGCTGAGGAGAAATTTTTCCATTTGTGTATACTTTTGCAACAATTTCTCCCTTTTGAACGGAATCTCCAACTTTCTTTTCAAAAACAATTCCTGTTTCATAATCCAAGGCATCAGACTTGACTGCACGGCCTGCCCCCAGTCTCATAGCATAAAGCCCAAATTCCATAGCTGGAAGAGCTGAAATGACACCCGTTTCATGAGCAGGGATTTCCACCACATGGGTAACATTGACAGGACGATAGAGGTCTTCCAAGTTTCCACCTTGGGCTTGGACCATTTCCTCAAACTTAGCCAGCGCTTGACCATTCTCAAGGTGTTGGCGAACTTCTTCCACTGTCTTGTTCATATTAGCCAAACCAAGCATAATTTGAGCCAATTCGCAGATGAAATGGGTAATATCCTGACGTCCTTGCCCCTGTAAAATCTCCAGTCCTTCAAGGATTTCAAGGCGATTTCCAATCGCTCGTCCCAAGGGCTGGCTCATATCCGTAATGACTGCTACCGTTTTTCTACCAACTGCCTTACCAAGTTCCACCATGGTTTGAGCCAATTCACGCGCCTCATTAACCGTTTTCATGAAGGCACCCTCACCGACAGTCACGTCTAGCAAAATAGCATCCGCCCCTGCTGCAATTTTCTTACTCATGACAGAACTGGCAATCAAAGGGATCGTGTCAACAGTTGCGGTCACATCACGAAGGGCATAGAGAAGCTTATCTGCTTTGACAAGCTGGTCTGATTGCCCAATGACAGATACACCAATATCCTGAACCTGACGAATAAAATCTTCTTGACTGCGTTCCACTTGATAGCCCTTGATAGACTCCAATTTATCAATTGTTCCACCAGTATGGCCGAGACCACGACCACTCATTTTGGCCACAGGAACACCAAAGCTAGCAACAAGAGGAGCCAAAATCAAGGTCACCTTATCACCAACACCCCCAGTAGAATGCTTGTCAACCTTAACCCCATCAATAGCGGATAAATCAAACTCTTGCCCTGATTTAACCATTTTCATGGTCAAATCAGATATTTCTCGAGTCGTCATTCCCTTGAAATAAACAGCCATAGCAAAAGCAGACATCTGATAATCAGGAACAGTTCCTGACACATAGCCTTCAACTAGCCATTCAATTTCACTCGAAGTCAGTTCTTGACCATCTCGTTTCTTTTGGATTAAATCAACTGCTCTCATTCTTTCACACTTCTAAGGATATAGTATCCCTTATCTTTTTTGACGATTTCACAATTGCCAAACACATCTTCCATCTTAGACTTAGCACTTGGAGCCCCTTGTTTCTTCTGGATGACGATAGTCAAATCTCCACCAGTTTCCAAAAAATCTTTACTTTTCTCAATGATTTCATGAACCACTTGCTTGCCCGCACGGATAGGAGGATTGGAAATGACATGGTCAAATTTCCCTTCAACTTGTTCATAGATGTTGGACTGGAAAATCGTTGCTGCCACTTTATTTCGTTCAGCATTTTGTCGCGCCAAATCCAAGGCACGATTATTGATATCGACCATGGTCGACTGAACTCCATAAGCCTTAGATAAAGACAAGCCCAAAGGTCCGTAACCACAGCCTACATCAAGAACAGTTTCTCCTTGGTTGACCTCAAGACACTTGAGCAAGAGTTGACTTCCAAAATCAACCATTTTCTTGCTAAAAACACCCGCATCCGTCAAAAAGGTCATTTTTTCTCCCAACAATTCTACTCGCAACTCATGAATGTCGTGAGCAGCGTCAGGATTTTCTGCATAATACATTTTACTCATGAAACTATTTTACCATAATTTAACGAAATATTAAATCGTTTCCAAGTAATTTGACAATACGATGTAGTTTGTCATTATTTTTCTAATCGAAATAAACTTTTTCTATCAGATACTAGATGTTTTTAGTCTCAAAATATGCTATACTAAGATATCGAATCAGAAAGACAAACTTATGACCAACGAATTTTTACATTTTGAAAAAATCAGCCGCCAGACTTGGCAATCGTTACATCGAAAGACGACACCTCCTTTGACAGAAGAGGAATTAGAATCCATTAAGAGTTTTAATGACCAGATTAGTTTACAGGATGTTACCGATGTCTATCTTCCCCTAGCCCACCTCATCCAGATTTACAAGCGTACCAAGGATGATTTAGCTTTTTCTAAAGGAATTTTCCTTCAACGCGAAAGCAAATCCCAGCCTTTTATCATTGGGGTTTCTGGTAGTGTTGCCGTTGGAAAATCCACAACCAGTCGCCTACTTCAAATCCTACTGTCCCGTACACTTACAGATGCTAGGGTTGAGTTGGTAACAACTGACGGCTTTCTCTATCCCAACCAGACCTTGATTGAACAGGGGATTTTAAATCGCAAGGGATTTCCTGAAAGTTATGATATGGAAGCTCTTCTCAACTTCCTGGATCACATCAAAAATGGACAAGATGTAGATATTCCTGTCTATTCTCATGAAGTCTACGACATCGTACCCGAGGAAAAGCAAAGCGTCAAAGCTGCTGATTTTGTCATTGTTGAGGGAATAAATGTCTTTCAAAATCCACAAAACGAGCGTCTCTACATTACTGACTTCTTTGACTTTTCCATCTATGTTGATGCTGCAGTCGATGACATTGAGAGTTGGTATCTAGACCGTTTCTTGAAGATGCTGAGCCTAGCCCAAAACGACCCAGATAGCTACTATTATCGTTTTACACAAATGCCGATTGGGGAAGTAGAATCCTTTGCCCATCAGGTCTGGACTAGTATCAATCTCACAAATCTACAAAATTATATTGAACCGACCAGAAATCGAGCAGAAGTGATTCTTCATAAAACAAAGAACCATGAAATCGATGAAATTTACTTAAAAAAATAATTTTCCCTTGTCAAAACGTAAGTTTTCAGATATAATGGTATAGTTAGTAAATATGGAGGTAAGAACATTGGCAAACATTAAATCAGCTATCAAACGCGCTGAATTGAACGTTAAACAAAACGAAAAGAACTCAGCTCAAAAATCAGCTATGCGTACTGCTATCAAAGCTTTCGAAGCAAACCCATCTGAAGAACTTTTCCGTGCTGCTAGCTCAGCTATCGATAAAGCAGAAACTAAAGGTTTGATTCACAAAAACAAAGCAAGCCGCGACAAAGCTCGTCTTTCAGCTAAACTTGCTAAATAAGAAACAGTCCATAGAGGCTGTTTTTTTGTCTCCAAATACGAAAAGGTAGAAAATGAAAATCGTAATTATCGGATATTCTGGTGCTGGTAAGTCAACTCTAGCAGAAAACTTATCTAACTACTACTCCATTCCAAAACTTCACATGGACACACTCCAATTTCAACCCGGTTGGCAAGACAGTGACCGCGAATGGATGTTGGATGAGATGAAAAAATTTCTCACCAATCATGAATCTTGGGTTATTGATGGTAATTATTCTTGGTGTTTCTATGAGGAAAGAATGCAGGAAGCTGACCAAATCATCTTTCTCAATTTTTCCCCATTGACTTGTCTCTTTCGAGCCTTTAAACGATACCTCAAATACCGAGGCAAAGTCAGAGAAAGTATGGCAGCTGGTTGTCCAGAACAATTTAATTGGGAGTTTATCAGATGGATTCTCTGGGACGGACGGAGCAAATCCGCTAAGGAACGCTACAAGTGGGTTCAAGAAACCTATCCAGATAAAGTTGTCATCCTCAGATCACAAAAGGAGATAGACCACTTCTTAGAAAATCTCGCACATAACAAGAAAAACCAACGTGGATAACGTTGGTTTTTTTACTTTTACCCAATCACACTTCCATTTGGTACAGCTGAATCAACTGTGAGAAGGGTTAATTTTCCATCATGTTCAGCTGATAGGATCATGCCTTGGCTGACATATTTCTTCATCATTTTACGTGGTTTGAGATTGGCAACGATTTGAACTTTCTTGCCGACCAATTCTTGTTCGTTTGGATAGTATTTGGCAATTCCTGAGAGGATTTGACGATCTTCACCATCACCAGCATCCAAGCGGAATTGAAGCAACTTATCTGAACCTTCTACTTTAGACACTTCTTTGACTTCTGCGACACGGATTTCGACCTTGTCAAAGTCTTCAAACTTGATTTCTTCCTTGTTTAGTTTGAGTTCGACTTCGTCTGGATTCCATTCTTTTTCGACAGCTGGCTTGCTGCCTTCCATTTGTTCCTTGATATAGGCGATTTCTTCTTCCATATCGAGACGTGGGAAGATTGGTGTTCCTTTGGCAACTACAGTCACACCTGCAGGGAAATCAGCCAATTTCAAATTCTCAAGGCTTGCTACTTCTTCCAAGCCAAGTTGAGTCAAGACCGCGCGACTGGTTTCCATCATAAATGGCTCAATCAAGTGAGCTACAACACGCAGGCTGGCTGCCAAGTGGCTCATGACACTTGCCAATTGATCACGAAGTGCTTCATCCTTGGCCAAGACCCATGGTGCGGTCTCATCGATGTATTTATTGGTACGAGAGATCAGAGTCCAGACTGCTTCAAGAGCACGTGGGTAGTCAACTGCTTCCATGTGTGTATGGTAGTCAGCGATTGATTCAGCAGCTACTTGAGCAAGAGCATGGTCAAACTCTGTTACACCTTCTTCATAGGCAGGAATTTGTCCATCAAAGTACTTATTAATCATAGAAACCGTACGGTTGAGAAGGTTTCCAAGATCATTAGCCAATTCATAGTTGATACGGCCTACATAGTCTTCAGGAGTAAAGGTTCCGTCTGAACCAACTGGAAGGCTACGCATGAGGTAGTAACGAAGTGGATCTAGTCCATAACGCTCTACCAACATTTCAGGGTAAACAACGTTCCCTTTAGACTTAGACATCTTACCGTCTTTCATGACAAACCAACCGTGGGCAATCAAACGATCTGGCAATTTGATATCCAACATCATGAGAAGGATTGGCCAGTAAATCGAGTGGAAGCGAAGGATATCTTTTCCTACCATGTGGAAAACTGTTCCATTCCAGAACTTATCAAAGTTACCGTGCTCATCTTGACCGTAGCCAAGAGCTGTCGCATAGTTAAGAAGAGCATCAATCCAAACGTATACAACGTGTTTAGGATTTGATGGTACCGGAACACCCCATGTAAAGGTTGTACGAGAAACCGCCAAATCCTCTAAACCTGGCTCGATAAAGTTGCGAAGCATTTCATTCAGACGACCATCTGGAGTGATAAATTCAGGATGAGCTTCGAAAAATTCTACTAGACGGTCTTGGTACTTGCTAAGACGAAGGAAATAAGACTCTTCAGATACCCATTCCACTTCGTGACCTGATGGAGCAATACCGCCAGTCACATTTCCAGCTTCATCACGGAATACTTCCGCAAGCTGGCTTTCTGTAAAGAATTCCTCATCTGAAACTGAATACCAACCAGAGTATTCACCCAAGTAAATATCATCTTGAGCCAGCAAGCGTTCAAAGACTTGCGCCACTACTTTTTCATGGTAGTCATCAGTTGTGCGAATAAACTTATCGTATGAGATATCGAGTAATTGCCAGAGTTCTTTAACTCCAACTGCCATCCCGTCAACATAGGCTTGTGGTGTAATGCCAGCTTCTTCTGCTTTTTGTTGAATCTTTTGACCATGCTCATCAAGACCTGTCAAATAAAAGACATCGTAGCCCATCAGGCGTTTGTAACGTGCTAGGACATCACATGCGATAGTTGTGTAGGCAGAACCGATATGAAGTTTACCAGATGGATAGTAAATTGGCGTTGTAATATAAAAATTCTTTTCAGACATAATTTTTTCCTTTCCAGGCAAATGAAACCTGTTTTTCTAACACTTCATTATATCACATTTTTAAGGATTTTCGATAGGAAAATCCATACAAAAACAAGATAGACAAGTGTCCATCTTGTTTATTCTATTCATAACGAAGAGCTTCAATCGGATCTAGCTTAGAAGCTTTATTGGCTGGTAGAACACCAAATATCATACCGATGCCAGCTGAGACAGCTAAACTAAAGAGAGCGATTGGAATGGATACGCCAACTTCGATTCCTGCAATCATATTTTGAAGAAGAACTCCTGCAAGCATTGTCACTCCTGCAGCCAGCACAAGACCGATGAACCCTCCTAACAAGGTTAAAATCATTGATTCAATCAAAAATTGAACCAGAATATTAGCTCGTGTAGCTCCTAGTGCTTTTCGTAGACCAATCTCACGGGTACGCTCTGTCACCGAAACAAGCATAATGTTCATAACACCGGTACCACCAACAAAGAGGGAAATCCCAGCAATAGCACTGATGACAGTTGTTACAAAGCCAAACATTTGTTGCACTTCTTGGAAGGCGGCAGAAGCATCTCCTACCTGATACTCCCCTTGTTGGAGACCTGCAATCTCTGTCATTCTTCTAGCCAATTCTGGTCCTAAAGTCTGAGTTAAGGTCGTATCGTTAACACGAAAAACGATATTAGAAATTTCGTCGGTGTTAAAATTGGCCGCAAGAGAAATATTGGTCGTGATTGGTAGTCCTCCAATCCCAAAGGTTTTTGCAGCCTTAGCTTCCTTACTAGCATAAACACCAATAACACGATAACTGATTTCATTTACTTCAACAAGCTGATTGAGTGCTTCCTGTGCAGAACCAAAAAGACTATTAGCAAGTTCTTCATCTAAAATGATAACACTAGCGAAATCCTTATAATCTTGTGGTTTTAAACTACGGCCTGCAACGATTACATTTTCGACTGCATCCATATAAGTGATATTTCCACCTGTCAAGCTGGCACGTTCAACCTTTTTATCCTTATAAGTCAAGGTCACATTGGCTGAGTTAGTCACATAGTAACTATCCACTCCCTTGAGTTTAGCAGCTTCTTTAACCCAGGTTTCTTGTGGTTTAGGTAGTTCAACAAAAACATCTTCCTCTTTACCAGACAGGGTTAGAGCAGATTGCTTCTGGGTAAAGGATCCGTCCTTACTCTTGGTAGGTGAGAAAAAGACATGGATATCTTTCTGGGACTTGGTCATGTTTTTATTGACTTGGCGCGACAGGGAGTCTCCCAAGGCCATGATGACGACAACGGATGATACGCCGATAATGATACCAATCATGGTTAAGAAAGAACGCATCTTGTGAGCCATAATGGATGAAAAGGCAAATTTCAGATTCTGCATCTTAGTTTTCCTCCTTTTCTACGAGACCACTATCAGATGAAATGACGCCATCACGAATGACAATCTGACGCTTAGCGTAAGCAGCGATTTCAGGCTCATGCGTAACCATAATGATGGTTTTTCCTTCTTTGTTTAATTCAACTAAAAGCTGCATAATCTGATTTCCAGTTTTAGTATCCAAAGCTCCAGTAGGCTCATCTGCCAAGATAATCGAAGGATTGTTAACAAGTGCACGCGCTATGGCAACTCTTTGCTTCTGACCACCTGACAACTCCGAAGGTAAGTGATGGCTACGCTCAGTCAACTCAACCTTTTCCAGATACTCTTCTGCTAATTTGCGACGTTTTGAAGCACCAACTCCTGCATAAATCAGAGGAAGTTCCACATTTTGGAGGGCATTCATTTTAGACAAGAGAAAGAATTGTTGAAAGACGAAGCCGATTTCCTGATTTCGAACCTTGGCTAATTGTTTTTCACCCAGACCAGCTACTTCTTTGCCATCTAGAAAATACTGACCACTTGTAGGAGTATCCAACATGCCAATGGTATTCATGAGGGTTGACTTACCTGAACCGGATGGTCCCATGATGGCAACAAATTCACCCTCATTCACTTCTAGGTTGATATTTTTGAGAACCTGCAGTTCTTGGTCACCGTTACGGTAGCTTCTGCAGATATTTTTTAGACTAATTAGTTGCTTCATCAGCCTTCACCTCTTTTCCTTCCTCTAGAGAAGACGTTGGGTTACTGATGACCTTGACTCCATTTGTCAGACCTGAAGTGATTTCTTGGTTGTCTGCATCAGCATTGCCCAAACCAACTTCCACTTTCTTGGCCTTTTTCTGCTCGTCAAGCACCCAGACATAGTTCTTATCATTTTCAGTCACAATACTTGTTAGAGGAACCAAAATGGCTTTACTCTTATTCTTGACCTCAACACTTACTGAGAATCCTTGTTTCAAATCACCGATTTCACTTGTAACATCAATGGTATATGGATATTTAGAACCAGAATTACCACCTGCTGCGGCAGTAGCTGCACTTGCTGCTTCGCCATTAGTTTTAGGATAGTCAGAGATATAGCTAATCTTACCTGTCCAGCTCTTATCTTGGTAAACTTTAGAAGTAAAGGTTACTTCTTGACCTACAGATAAGTTAGCGAGGTTATATTCAGACAGTTCTCCCTTAACTTGCAAGTTTTCATTACTTACGACATGAACGACTACTTGGCTAGCTCCAGTTGGAGATTTAGAAACATTATGGTTGACTTCGACCACAGTTCCCTCTAGGGTACTGAGAACCGTCATGGCATCCAACTGATTTTGAGCCTTGCTTAATTGCGCTACTGCATCTGCACGAGCATCACGAGCATCACCTAGTTGTGCATCAATAGAGGAAAATGCATTTCCTGAAACTTGTGCTGCAGCTCCTTCGCCTCCTGCTGGCGTTTGCAACTGTGGAGCCGGAGCTGAAGTTGCTTCATTTCGTGCTTGGTTGAGTTCGTTGATATGACGGTCTGCCTTCGCAATTGCTCGACTGGCTGAATCATAGGCCGCCTGGGCTTCTGAACTACTGTACTTGACTAAAGCCTGTCCTTCACTGACTTTATCACCCACAGAAACAAGGATTTCATCTAAATCTCCCTTACTAGTATCAAAATAAACATATTGTTCATTTTTTGCTGTTACTGTCCCTGACAATAAAACAGAGGATGCCACGCTTCCTTCCTTGGCAACAACAAGATGAGTAGGCTCATCTTTTACAGCGGTCTGAGATGGTTGTCTAAAGAGCAAAATCCCCCCAGCACCTAATACAACTACACTGGCAGCACCGATTGCTGCATACAATTGCCACTTTTTAGCTTTACGATTCTTCTTCATAATGAAACTCCTTTTTGATTTAAAGTCCTTAACAATATTATATAAAAATTAGCAAATATAAACAATAACCGTTCAGAACGAAATAATGACATTTCAGGATTTGATTATTGTTCGGAATCTATTTTCATTACCATTGTACTAGTTATATAATACATTTTATTTTTCCTTTTTGCAAGCCTTTTCTTTAATTTTTTTGAACGTAGCAGATTTTTGCAATCAGATAAAAAAAAAGATAGAATATGACTATCAAAAAATGACACTCTACTATTTCAAAGAGTATAAAGGAGTTTTCAATGAGAGAATACGATATCATTGCTATCGGTGGAGGTAGCGGAGGAATTGCTACCATGAACCGTGCTGGTGAACACGGAGCTAAAGCGGCCGTTATTGAGGAAAAGAAATTAGGTGGAACCTGTGTCAACGTCGGTTGTGTTCCTAAAAAAATCATGTGGTACGGAGCGCAAATCGCTGAAACTTTCCATCAATTTGGAGAAGACTACGGCTTTAAGACTACTGATCTTAACTTTGACTTTGCAACACTACGTCGCAATCGTGAAGCCTACATCGATCGCGCTCGTTCTTCTTATGATGGCAGTTTTAAACGCAACGGTGTAGATTTGATTGAAGGTCATGCTGAATTTGTAGATTCTCATACTGTTAGCGTAAATGGTGAACTGATTCGTGCTAAACATATTGTGATTGCGACTGGTGCCCATCCAAGTATTCCAAATATTCCTGGTGCTGAGCTAGGTGGCTCTTCTGATGATGTATTTGCTTGGGAAGAATTGCCAGAATCAGTTGCTATTCTAGGCGCTGGTTATATCGCTGTGGAATTGGCTGGCGTACTCCACACTTTTGGTGTCAAGACAGACCTCTTTGTTCGTCGTGATCGTCCTTTACGTGGTTTTGATTCTTACATCGTTGAAGGTCTGGTCAAGGAAATGGAAAGAACAAACTTGCCACTTCATACTCACAAAGTCCCTGTTAAGTTAGAAAAAACTGCTGAAGGCATTACCATTCATTTCGAAGATGGTACTAGTCACACAGCTAGCCAAGTTATCTGGGCTACAGGCCGCCGTCCAAACGTTAAGGGTTTGCAACTTGAAAAAGCTGGAGTAACTCTGAACGAACGTGGCTTTATCCAAGTGGATGAATACCAAAATACTGTTGTTGAGGGAATCTATGCTCTAGGTGATGTAACTGGCGAAAAAGAACTAACTCCAGTTGCTATCAAAGCTGGGCGTACCCTATCTGAACGTCTCTTTAACGGAAAAACTACTGCAAAAATGGACTACTCAACTATTCCAACTGTTGTCTTTTCACACCCTGCTATCGGAACTGTTGGTTTGACAGAAGAGCAAGCTATTAAAGAATACGGTCAGGACCAAATCAAGGTTTATAAATCAAGCTTTACGTCTATGTACTCTGCTTGCACTTACAACCGTCAAGAAACTCGTTTCAAATTGATCACAGCTGGTTCAGAAGAAAAAGTTGTCGGACTTCATGGAATTGGTTACGGCGTTGATGAAATGATTCAAGGATTTGCCGTTGCTATCAAAATGGGAGCAACCAAGGCTGACTTTGATGCAACTGTGGCAATTCACCCAACTGCATCTGAAGAATTTGTAACCATGCGTTAATCGAAATAAAAGAAGCTGATACAAATGTGTCTGCTTCTTTTTTGATAATTTTCGAATCAACAAAATAATTATCGAACTTAGTTAGTAAGCAAATCGGCCGTTACAGTTTTTGTTACCTTGTTTTAAAAAATTGGTTGACAATAATTACTCTACGAGTATAATAGTTACTATACATCAGAAAAGAGGTTAACTATTTTGAAAAAAGCTCATGTTTATGCTATCCCTGCTATTGGAGCTGCTCTCATTGCTGTTTTGGCACAAATCAGTCTTCCAATTGGACCCGTCCCCTTCACTCTGCAAAACTTTGCCATCGGCTTGATTGCTACTGTCTTTAGACCGAGAGAGGCTGTACTTTCTGTCGGACTCTATCTTCTTCTAGGTGCCATCGGTCTTCCTGTCTTTGCAGGAGGTGGAGCTGGTTTTCAGGCTTTAGTTGGCCCTACTGCAGGCTATCTTTGGTTTTATCTTGTGTACTCTGGACTTACTTCTTCCCTAACCAACAGCAAGAGTGGTGTTGTCAAGATTTTTCTTGCAAACCTCTTGGGTGATGCCCTTGTCTTTATCGGAGGGATTCTCAGCTTGCATTTCCTAGCTGGAATGGCATTTGAAAAAGCTCTTATTGTGGGAGTTCTTCCCTTTATCATTCCAGACCTTGGTAAAATTATTGCTATTAGTTTTATTAGCCGTCCATTACTTCAACGCCTTAAAAATCAGGCTTACTTTGCTAACTAAAAAAGGATATCGAGTTGTCATAACTCAATATCCTTTTCTTTCATTTTGACACCTTAGTTACCTTTAAAAGCATCCACCATTGTTTGAAATTCTTCATTGGAGAGAGTAATCCCTTTGCCCATTTTAGTATGATCTGGACTCCAAGCACGAATATCAAACTTTGCAGGAGCACCATTAAAGCTCACACGGTTGATTTCCTTGGTCCAACCTTTTTCGTTTTCAGAGAGAGTCAACAAGTGCTCTTCGATTTCAAATGTAAATTCTGCCATTTTCTTCTCCTTTTTTAGCTTTCATTTGATTATTCGTAAAATCTTGTAGTTTTTAGGAAAATTTTATATAATATTGATATAAAAGAAGGGAGGCCACTATGAAACATAAATTCCAGCAAGTTCTAGATAAAATACATGACTTTTTAAATGGACATGACCAACCTGACCATACTGAAAGCAACTCCCTTACAGCCACTATTGAAGAGGCTATCCAGAAACAAACTGCTGTTCACCTTATCTTGTCTGAGACAAGTTTTACAGGTGATATCATCAAATACGATCAGCAACGCCAGCAAATTATCGTGAAAAATTTTGCCAAAAATGTGACCCGTATTATCCGTATAAGCGATATTCAACGCCTGCGATTTGTCCCCTCAACTGTCCAAACAGCCCAAAAAAATAGATTTAAGAAAGAGTGAGATGTAGTTGCTTCATCCCACTCTTTTTTCTTAGCGAATTTGTTCAAAATGTAAATGAACCGCGATATGATCTCCATAACCACTTCTTTCCAAGTCACGTTGTAAACGATAGGAAATGTAGTGTTCTGCAATGGTAATGTAACCTGCCCCCAGCAAACGATGTTCAACCATAGACTGAATCATGCTAATAGTAGCACGTTCCACTTTGGCTTCTTCCAAATCCAAAACCACTTTCTTAGTGACTTGTGCAAGGTTTTGACGCAAATCATCTGTCAATACATAGACAGTCTGGGCTGCCTTTAAGATAGCTTGGTAAATCTTATCTGGATTAAATTCAGCAATTTCTCCATCACGTTTGATTACTTGCATAGGTTTCTCCTTTATTCTTTGTTTTCTTTGATTTCTGCCAGCATTTTTTCTTCTTCTGCTGTCAGTTGATAATGTTCAAGCAAATCCGGTCTGCGTTCATAGGTTTTCTTTAAACTCTCATACAGGCGCCACTGACGAATCTTTTCATGGTGTCCACTCATCAATACATCTGGCACGACCATCCCTCGATAATCATAAGGACGTGTGTACTGAGGGTATTCGAGAAGGCCTGAAGAAAAACTATCATCTTGGTGGCTAGACTCCTTGCCAATCACTTCTGGAATCAGGCGAACCGTCGCATCAATCATGGTCATGGCTGCCAATTCTCCACCAGTCAAGACATAGTCGCCCAGGGAGATCTCATCTGTCACCAAGGTCTTAATTCGCTCATCATAACCCTCATAGTGCCCACAGATAAAGATTAACTCTTCCTCTTGAGCCAAATCCTCAGCATAAGCCTGATCAAACTGCTTTCCAGCTGGATCGAGGAGAATAACGCGCGGATTTTTCTTTTCAATAGCATCAAAGGCATCGAAAATGGGTTGGGCTCGGAGCAACATCCCCTGACCGCCTCCGTAGGGCTCATCATCTACATGACGAGCCTTTTCAGCATTTTCTCTAAAATTATGATACTGGATATCCAAGAGCCCTTTTTCACGTGCCTTTCCAACGATTGAGTGCTCTAGCGGAGAAAACATCTCTGGAAAAAGGGTTAAAATATCAATCTTCATCGTCTAACCCTTCTAAGATTTCCACATTGACGCGTTTATTTGGAATATCAACATTGAGAACCACTGGTGGGATATAAGGCAATAACAAATCACGTTTACCTTTTCGCTTGACCACCCAGACATCGTTGGCACCTGGTTGCAGGATTTCCTTGATGGTTCCAATCAAGTTATCACCCTCATAGACTTCCAAACCGATAATCTCGTGATAATAAAATTCACCATCGTCTAGGTCATTCAAATCTTCCTCAGCAACCTTGAGACTGTATCCCTTGTACTTTTCAATAGTATTGATATGGTACATGTCTTTGAATTTGATAATATCAAAATTCTTATGCTTACGGTGGCTAGCAATGGTCACTGTTTGAACAAACTGATTTTTTTCATCAAACAAGGCTAGCTCAGCCCCCTTTTTAAACCGTTCTTCTGCAAAATCCGTCACAGACAAGACTCGCATCTCACCCTGCAACCCCTGCGTATTGACGATTTTCCCAACATTAAAGTAGTTCATTTTGTCTCCTGTAGTCTCCTTCTTTCCATCTTATTCGGACAATTCTCGAATAATAGTCGCAATTTTTTCGGATTCAGACCACTGTAAATAATGGTGATTCCCTCCTAAAATGAGTTTAGTATTGGAAGTCCAATATTCTGATTCTCTGTACTCTTTTTCTCTATAAGGCTGACAAAAAATAAATACAGGGACGTGAGATTCTATCGAGACATTCTCAAAATCTTCCTCAGTAATCTCTCCAGATATCTGAAATCCTGTATATTGACTTTCCAACTCTGAACCTTTTTCTTGCATTATTTTCCAGATTTCTTTATTAGTTTCAGGGCTAAATGTCTCTTGAGTTAAGTTCTTAAAATAAAGTTCAGGACCACACTCCTCAATCAGCCTCATCTGCTTTTCCATTTCTGGATAAGGATTTTCTGAAAAATCAGCAAACATGACTTTTTTAGTTGTCGGTTCCATTGCTACTAAAGCCTGACACTTAATTGGTTTGTTGAGCAATTTGCAAGCTAAAATTCCACTCAAACTATGTGCACAAAGTATATATTCAGAAATCCCTAATTCTTCAAGTACTTCATAAACCGCATCTGCAAGATTATCTAGATTTTTTCCATCTTGGTCATGAATCGGACTCCTACCTGTGTTCGGAAAATCAATTGTCAAATAACCAATTGTAGGAGGAAGTTTTTCAAGTATAAGTGAAAAATTTTCATAACTTGGTAGCAAACCTGCGCCACTTAAACAAACTAGTATTTTCTTTTGCTTTTGATAAGTAACAGAGAGACTACCAATTTCTGTAGATACTTCAAACCTCTTCATAAAGAAATCCACTCGTTCTATATAATGAATTATTAAAAATCCTTATCCTTTATTTTATCACGTTCCAAGGATTTTCTCAAGTTGGATAGATCCTATCTTATGGGCCTACTACTTCTTCAAAGAATTCACCAATTATCTGATTAAACTCTTCAGGATGGTCATTCATAGGTTGGTGTTTGCTATCTGAAATCGTTACTTGACGCGCATTGGGATTTAAGGCAATGATACCATCGTAGATCATTTTTAGGTGTTTAGGAAAATCATTTTCGCCTCTTACTAATAGCATAGGAGGATTGCCATGATAACCTTCTATCTCATGGACAGCCAAAAAGCCTGTGATTCCAAGGTTCAAAAAAACATCTCTCCCAGTTTCTATAATGGCCGTCTTGATTAACTCTCTTGTGATAGGATTATCACTACACATTTTTGAGTTCTTATCTGCAATCAACTTCCAAGGAATCGTTTTATACATAAGGGAACTATATTTTATGCGATTTCTCTCTTTATCTGATAGGTAACGATGCTGTCCCCAACTATCTACCATGACCAAGGCTAGAACTCTTTCTGGATGGCGATAGGTGTACTCTTGAAGTGGATTCCCTCCCCAAGAATGACCAACCAATATCACCTTATCTAGCTGGAAATAGGACAAAATAGCATCTACATCTTGAACAGCACCTTCTAAGTCAGGTAGACCAACTTTTATAGGTGATTCACCCTGCCCTCTAACATTGACAAAGTAGAGGTCAAATCCTTCAAAGGCATCATACTGGTGAGCCCACATCTGACTACGACCACAAGCTCCATGATAAAAAATAATGTGTCCCTTACTTGAGCTTCCAGGGCGATGATAAACAGCCAAATCACAATCTACGACAGGCACAATGTGGCGCTCTAACATCTCGTGTTTTCTTTCATAAAAAGCAATAGCTTCAGCTATATCATTTTGCTTCATTTCTACACTCTCTCCTCTTTATCCTAGTATTATTCTTTTTATCTATTTTATCATGCTATATTAAAATCATCGTGTTCTAAACTTGATCACATTAAAATTTTTGAATTTTCTGAATGACTTGGATTAAGAAAAAGACTGCTACGCAATCTTTACTTTTTTCTCATCAGATTCATGCCTAAAATTCCAGCAATAATCAAAGTTGCTCCGATGACATGGTAACAATAAATTGGTTCATGGAGGATAAGGGCTCCGGCTAGAATGGTCAAAACTGTTCCAAGATTACCAAAGACACTGACGGTTGATGCTCCAAGTCGAACAATAGCATAGATAGAGAGACTACCAGTAACGATAGAGGCTAAAATTCCCAAATAAAGAATGGAAAACAGATAAGGAAGCTGTCCGAGAGGTGCAACGTAGGCTAATATGTTGCCATCTAGATAGTGCGAGGTCAGACTCAACGTATTAAAGGTGACGAAGCCAACAAATATCACAACAGCTGTCATATCCATGGCCCGATAGCGATCTCCTTTAGCCTTGCTGAGGATATTGTTTAGTGCATTGGCGAGAACAGATCCCAACATCAAGAGAAAGCCAAAACTAGCAGTCTCAGTACCAAAGTTAGCTCCTTTACTAAGGAAGATGAAAACTACTCCTGCTACGGATAAAAATAAAAAGAACTTTTGAAGCAAGCTTGTCTTTTCCTTGAGAAAAGCCGATGCTAAAAGGAGAGTAAAAATCGGGACAAGAGCCTGTAAAATTCCAGCTTCAGAAGACGATATATACTGTAAAGCAAAGGATTGAAAAATAAAAAAGAAAAGCGGATAGAAAAGGCTCATAGGAAGAATAGAAAGAATATCTTTTCTACTTAAACTCACTTTAATAAGTTTTGTTTGATTAAGAACGACCATTACTAAAGCTGCAATTGTATAGCGATGCGCTAAGTTTGTGAGAGGACTGGCATAGCCTAAAGCAATCTTAGTAAATAAAAAAGAAAAACCAATGATTGCTGAAAAGGATAAGGCAGCTATGTATGCTTTTGTTTTCTCGTTCATAGATTGTTACTCCCTTTAAAAGTAGCTATTCTCAAGATTAATTGACTATAATTCTTTGAGACTGTCTTTCCATTGTAGCATAGTAAAATGCTAGATGCTATTTCTAGGATTAGTATTTTATGCCTTCTATTACTCTTTCAAGCTGATAAATTCTCTCTCATTGCCTATAAAGGAGGCAGCTATGCTGACCTGCTTTTCTCGTTCTTGTCTCACAAGTTCTAGCTTGTCTACCTCTTGGAGATTACTTACTTTGATAATATAAACTGCCAGTTTCATTGTTTTCTATTTACTAGCTAGACCAATATATGAGAAATCTTCTTTATAAGAAAAAATCATTTCTTATTCTCTTATAAATTCTCTAAAAAGCCTTCCAAATCTCGTTCATGCTGATATTTGATAGCCGCCTTTTTGTCTTTTTCAAAAATGATCTTGGTTAGATCTATGTCGTTGATGGCCGCAATTGCGACAGTGTAGTGAATGATATCAGCCAATTCTTTTGCTAGTTCCTCGTTCGAATCTTGAACTCCCTCTTTTCTACCAGAACGACCATTCAAAACCTCAGCTACTTCTCCGACTTCCTCCACTAGCTTGATAAAAAGACCTTCCTCAGTCCGAGACTGCTGGTAATGTTCGAGTAAGTAGTCTTGTAATTGTCTAAACGTTAAATCCTTCATATCCTGCTCCTTGCAAAAAAAGCGAGACATTCGTCCCGCCCTTCTTATTTTTCGTCAATAACGATTCTTACTTTTTTGTCTTCAGTTGGGACAGAGTAGACAATCGTTCTTATCGCAGAAATAGTGCGACCCTTACGACCGATTACACGACCCACATCACTTTGATCAAGATCCAAATGATATTCCAAAAATTCTGGTGTATCTTCAATCTTGATAGTTAAGGCATCTGGTTGTGAAATCAAGGGTTTCACAATCGCAATAATGAGATTTTCAATCGTATCCATCTGTCAACCTACTTTAAACTTATTTTGAGAATTTAGAATCGTGGAATTTCTTCAATACACCTTCTTTTGAAAGGATGTTGCGAACTGTATCTGAAGGTTGAGCTCCATCAGCCAACCATGCAAGAACGCGGTCTTCTTTCAAAGTTACTTGGTTTTCAGCAACAAGTGGGTTGTAAGTTCCAACTGTTTCGATGAAACGTCCGTCACGTGGTGAACGTGAATCTGCTACGTTGATACGGTAGAAAGGTTTTTTCTTAGAACCCATACGAGTCAAACGGATTTTAACTGCCATTTTTAAAGTCTCTTTTCTTATTTTTTATTTCGGTGAAATAGCTGAGCTATTTAGCACATGTTCTATTATAGCAGATTTCTAGCAGGTGTCAAGAAAAAAACTTGACAGACTATAAAATTTTTAAACCATTTAGAAATTTGTTATATTTTTAAAGAAAAATCAGAAAGAGAATGCCATAAATACTATTTTAGAAACATTTTATAAAGACCATCAAGTCAAGCCCTTCACGACAACTTTTCAGAAGAAGAATTGGCAAGTCACTTTTCAATTCGTGGCTACAAATTGACTCCAAAGGGGGAGCAGATACTAGAACAGTACCAGGAAATTATCGACCGTCATCCAAAGAAGAATCTCTAATCAAGTGACTTTGGGGTTGATTTTCTCTAAAACTGTCTTGTCACTAATATTTGAAATCCCCTTCCTTTTAGGGTACAATGGTAGAAATGAATTTTTGAGAGGAACAGAATGAAAAAACTAGCAACCCTTCTTTTACTGTCCACTGTAGCCCTAGCCGGATGTAGCAGCATCCAACGTAGTCTGCGTGGTGATGACTATGTAGATTCTAGCTTGGCCGCTGAGGAAAGCTCCAAAGTAGTAGCCCAATCTGCCAAGGAATTAAACGATGCTTTAACAAACGAAAACGCCAATTTCCCACAACTATCTAAAGAAGTTGCTGAAGACGAGACTGAAGTGATTCTCCACACAAGTCAAGGAGATATCCGTATCAAACTCTTCCCTAAACTCGCTCCTCTAGCGGTTGAAAACTTCCTCACTCATGCCAAAGAAGGATACTATAACGGAATTACCTTCCACCGTGTCATCGATGGCTTTATGGTCCAAACTGGAGATCCAAAAGGGGACGGTACAGGTGGTCAGTCCATCTGGCATGACAAGGATAAGACTAAAGACAAGGGAACTGGTTTCAAAAACGAGATCACTCCTTATCTCTATAACATCCGTGGTGCTCTTTCTATGGCTAATACTGGTCAACCAAACACCAATGGTAGCCAGTTCTTCATCAACCAAAACTCTACAGATACCTCTGCTAAACTCCCTACAAGCAAGTATCCAAAGAAAATCATCGAAGCCTATAAAGAAGGGGGAAATCCTAGTCTAGATGGTAAGCACCCAGTCTTTGGTCAAGTCATTGATGGTATGGATGTTGTAGATAAGATTGCTAAAGCCGAAAAAGATGAGAAAGACAAGCCAACTACTGCTATCACAATCGATAACATCGAAGTAGTAAAAGACTACGATTTTAAATCTTAAAAAATAAAAAATACAGTATCCACATTCGGTACTGTATTTCTTTTACTCTCATTCTTAAGTTAAATTATTAAAATCCCATATTTGATCCATCCAACCTTCATAGAAGTCTGGTTCGTGACAGACCATAAGAATAGATCCCTTGTATTCTTTAAGAGCACGTTTGAGTTCATCCTTGGCATCCACATCCAAATGGTTGGTCGGCTCGTCCAGCACTAAAACGTTGTTTTCACGATTCATCAAGAGACAGAAACGAACCTTGGCTTGTTCCCCACCTGACAAGACCTGAATTTGGCTTTCGATATGCTTAGTTGTCAAACCACAACGGGCAAGGGCTGCACGGACTTCTGCTTGGTTGAGGGCTGGAAAGGCATTCCAGACAGCTTCAAGTGGTGTTTGGCGATTACCGCCTTCTACTTCCTGTTCAAAATAACCGAGTTCTAGGTAGTCACCGCGTTCCACTTCCCCAGCTATTGGCGGGATAATTCCCAAGAGAGACTTCAAGAGAGTTGTTTTCCCGATACCATTTGCCCCGATAATAGCAACCTTTTGATTGCGTTCAAAGGTAAGATTTAGTGGCTTAGTGAGAGGTCGATCATAACCAATTTGCAAATCCTTGGCTTGGAAAATAAAGCGCCCTGGTGTACGAGCCGGTTTGAAATCAAATGATGGTTTTGGTTTCTCACTTTGCAGTTCGATAATATCCATCTTATCCAATTTCTTCTGGCGGGACATGGCCATGTTTCGTGTTGCAACACGCGCTTTGTTTCGAGCGACAAAATCTTTAAGGTCGGCAATCTCTTTCTGCTGACGTTCGTAGGCTGCCTCCAGCTGTGATTTTTTCATGGCATAAACTTCTTGGAACTGGTAGTAGTCACCAGAGTAACGCGTCAACTGTTGATTCTCCACATGGTAGACAATATTAATCACATCGTTCAGGAATGGAATATCGTGCGAAATAAGGACAAAGGCATTCTCATAGTTTTGGAGATAGCGCTTGAGCCAATCAATATGCTCAGCATCCAAGTAGTTGGTCGGCTCGTCCAAAAGCAAGATATCGGGCTTTTCAAGGAGGAGTTTAGCCAAAAGTACCTTGGTTCTTTGCCCACCTGACAAAGAGGTTACATCCGTATCCATGCCAAAGTCCATGACACCAAGGGCACGCGCTACTTCGTCAATCTTAGCATCCAAGGTATAGAAATCACGACTCTCCAGACGGTCTTGAAGTTCTCCAACTTCTTCCATGAGAGCATCAACATCCGCACCGTCTTCAGCCATTTCCATATAGAGGTCATTGATACGGGCTTCTGCTTTAAACAGCTCATCAAAGGCTGTACGGAGCACATCACGCACCGACTGCCCTTCAGCAAGGACGGAGTGCTGATCCAAGTAACCAGCAGTCACATATTTGGACCACTCAACCTTCCCTTCATCTGGCAACATTTTACCAGTCACGATACTCATAAAGGTTGATTTCCCTTCACCATTAGCACCGACCAGACCGATATGTTCTCCCTTGAGGAGACGGAAGGACACATCTTCAAAAATTGCACGGTCACCAAAACCGTGACTCAGATTTTTAACTTCTAAAATACTCATTTTAATTCCTTATCTTGTTTTTATGTAATTGTTTATAGAGAAGCCAAGCCAGATAGCCACCCAAGGTATTGGTCCACAAATCATCAATCTCAAAGACGCGATTAAAATCAAAGAAAAAATCTAAGACTAACTGCGTACACTCAATTCCTAGGCTTATAAGAAAACTGAAAAAGATCACTTTTCTTGTCTTACGCAAATTTGGAAGGAGATAAAGGAGTTGGAAAATCAGAGGAAAAAGTAAGAAGACATTGAGGATATTTTGTAGAAAAAGCCAACATAATTGTCCTATGTCACTCACCTCACCCAGTTTCCAGAAAGAATTGAAAGGAGTCAAAAGAAAAACCAGGCGTCCAAGATGCTGAATACCTGGAGTTTCCACCCCCACGGGAGAATGTTCTTGAGGAGTAAAGCAAAAGTAAACGATACAAATACTATAGAAAATGACTCCCCAGACCAAAATACGATTATAAGTCTTCTTCATCATTAAGGATTGACTGCTGCGACTGCTTTCTGGCGATCACGTTTCATTGTATTAGAACGCAATTGTCCACAAGCTGCATCAATATCAGTACCATGCTCTTGACGAACCACACAGTTAACCCCTTTTTTCTTAAGCGTATCATAAAAGGCCAGGACGCGCTCTTTAGGACTACGGCTATATTGGTCATGCTCACTAACTGGGTTATAAGGAATCAAGTTTACATAAGACAATTTCTTGATATTCTTGAGCAATTCAGCCAATTCTAAGGCTTGTTCTACACCATCATTGACTTCATTGAGCATGATATACTCAAAGGTCACACGACGATTTGTTGTTTCGATGTAGTACTCAATAGCAGCAAAGAGTTTTTCAATCGGAAAGGCACGGTTAATCTTCATGATGCTTGAGCGCAATTCATTATTGGGTGCGTGAAGGGAAACAGCCAGATTGACCTGGACGCCTTCATTAGCAAAGTCACGAATTTTATGGGCCAAACCTGAGGTTGAAACCGTAATGTGACGAGCACCGATTGCCATCCCCTTGTCATCATTGATGGTACGAACGAAATTCAAGACATTGTTGTAGTTATCAAAGGGCTCACCAATACCCATGACAACGATATGGCTGACGCGTTCATCCTGACCACGTTCATCAAAGTATTTCTGAACCAGCATGATTTGCGCTACGATTTCACCGTTATTGAGGTCACGTTGTTTCTTAATCAAACCAGAGGCACAGAAGGTACAACCGATATTACAGCCGACCTGAGTGGTCACACAGACTGACAAACCATAGTGCTGACGCATAAGTACTGTCTCAATCAACATACCATCAGGCAATTCAAAAAGATATTTAACGGTACCATCAGCAGACTCTTGAACGATACGCTGTTTCAATGGATTAACCACAAACTGGTCATTGAGCTTAGCAATCAAATCCTTGGAAAGGTTGGTCATTTCTTCAAATGACTGCACACGTTTACGGTAGAGCCATTCCCAGATTTGATCTGCACGGAATTTCTTTTCTCCCTGCTCCAATACCCATTCCTGCATGGTTTGACGTGTTAAACTATAAATTGACGGTTTCATTTCTTCTCCTTATTCTCTACTCACTTCTGACGAATGACAAAATGACGTTGTCCCTTGTCCTCTTTCTGAGAATGCTGGTCTTTCTGACGACGTCTATTTTTCTTATCTGCATTCGGTTTTCGTTTGGTTTGAGCCGATTTCTTTCCTTTTCTAGAAGGTGTTTCTTCTTCCTTCTTACGCATTTTCTTGTCAAATGATGCTCGCTTAGGGGCTTCATTTTCTAAGACAAAATAGGCACAACCATAACTACAATACTCTAGAAGGTAGTCTTGTAAACGACTGATTTTTTCAAGTTTTTCTTCTGTTCGATCATCCTTGTAAAAACCTCGTAGGCGAAGCTGTTCGTTGCTCCAGTCTCCCACGATATAATCAAACTTTGTTAAGACTTCTGAAAAACGCTGATTAAAAGCCGTCACATTAAAGGCATCCTTGATATTTTCCACCAAGGAAAAAGCTATCCCTTCCGTTTCAACCTTGTCCCCATGTAAATGGAACTCAGGACCAGGAAACTTGTTATAGTTGTATAATTCAGGTGCAATTTCTTTTCGCATAGATATCCTTTTTCCACGATTACTTAATACTTTATTCTACCATAATTTCTAGCAGTTAGCACGTTTCTCATAAAAATGAAAAAAGTCTGACGATTTTGTCAGACCAGAATCATATAACCTAAAAAAGAGAAGAACCATTCTTCCCTCCAACTATCATTATTTAGCAGCTGCGTACAATTCATCTACTTTGTTCCAGTTGATCACTGAGAAGAAAGCTTTGATGTAGTCAGGACGCACGTTGCGGTATTTCACGTAGTAAGCATGTTCCCAAACGTCCAAGCCCAAGATTGGTTTTTTACCTTCTGAGATTGGTGTGTCTTGGTTTGCTGTTGAAGTCACTTCAAGCTTCCCTTCTTTGTTGACAACCAACCATGCCCAGCCAGAACCAAAACGAGTTGTTGCTGCTGCAGTGAAGGCTGCTTGGAATTCTTCAAATGAACCAAATGTTGCATCAATTGCTGCTGCCAGTTCTGCTGAAGGAGCTGTTTTCTCAGGAGTCATCAATTCCCAGAAAAGAGCGTGGTTCAAGTGTCCGCCACCATTGTTAATAAGCGCTTGACGGATATCAGCTGGAATAGATTCTACATCAGCAAGCAAGGCTTCAAGGTCTTCACCGATTTCAGGGTGTTTTTCAAGAGCTGCATTGGCATTGTTGACATAAGTTTGATGGTGTTTGTCATGGTGCAAATGCATTGTTTCCGCATCGATGTATGGTTCCAAAGCGTCGTATGCATATGGAAGATCTGGTAAGATAATAGCCATCTGTAATACCTCTTTTTCTTTCTATATGAAAATGATAACGTAAACATTCACTTTTTTCAAGTTTTTTGCTTATAAATGAGGAAATCAGTAACATACTTTCTAATCATACTCTTCGAAAATCTCTTCAAACTGCGTCAACGTCGCCTTGCCGTAGATATGTTACTGACTTCGTCAGTCTTATCTACAACCTCAAAACAGTGTTTTGAGCTGACTTCGTCAGTTTTATCTACAACCTCAAAACAGTGTTTTGAGCTGACTTCGTCAGTCTTATCTACAACCTCAAAGCAGTGCTTTGAGTAGCCTGCGGCTAGTTTCCTAGTTTGCTCTTTGATTTTCATTGAGTATAAAACAAGTAAATCAGCAAGAAACCCACGACAAAATAATCTTGACGCGGGTTGTAGTTTCAAAAAATATCAATTTACCTGACTAGCAATCTGTAAGAGTGCCTTTTCAAAAAGGAAACCTTTTTCATAAAGACCTGTCTTAATCTGATAGTCTGTCTCAATCAAATAAGAAATAGCTTGCTTCAAACAGCTCAAGGAAAGTCCTCGCGCATCTCTCAGCGCAAACTTGATTTGATAGGGATTAGGATTGCGTCCGAGAAAACTTCCTAGACTACTTGCAATCTGCGATTCTGTTTGCCCAGACTCCGCCAAAATTTTCACCTGAGTAAAAGTCCGAAATTGTCCCAGCATGACTGCTATGAGCTTAATTTCATCTTCACCTTGCAAGGTCAAGTCTCTAACCAAATCGCGCGCCTGGTCCATCCTTTTAGTTAGAATAAACTGAGTTAAATCAAAAATATTGTCCTGCAAGGTCTTGGGAATAGCATTGACAATATCCTCTTCCTCGATAACAGAGTCTTCCTTATAGGACTGTAAAAAGAGGAGATTTTTCTGGATTTCGCTAAATTGAAAACCAGATTTGATAAGGAGATTTTCAAAAGACTGATTGGCAAACTGCAGACCTTCTTTCTGACTCCACTTTTGGAAATACTGTCGCAATTCTTGTTCTTTGGCTTCTACTGCATCAAAGACCTTGGCATCACGCTTAAGTAATTTAACCAACCGTCTTTTGCTATCCAGTTTTCCTTCTGCAAAGATTATCAACTTGGTTGTTGGTGAAGGATTGTCAAAGTATTCCTCAAATGACTTGAGCTCATCATCTGTCAAAAAGCGTTTTTTAGCAGTCGTGATATCAACAAAATGGTCTAATATCACGATTTTCTCATCTGCAAAGAAAGGAAGGCTGACCAACTCCAGTTCCACATCCTTGTAAACTACTTCTTTCATATCAAAGTAGGCAAAGTTGAGGTCAGCAGAATCATAGCCAATCTGTTTCAACACTTGACTCTTCATCACTTCAAACTGGCCCTGATCTGTCCCTGTAAAAAGGCTCAGGCTCGGTAAATTTGATAAAGTCAACTTCTGACTCTCTTCAATGGCTAGCATCTTCTCTCCTTTCTTCTGATTTTTTAATGAATTTAATCAATATAGCGCAATTTCCCACGGAAATCTTCCAGGCTTTCGTACCCTTTTTCCGCCATGATTGCTTTCAGTTCATTGGTAATGCGGTCAAAAGCACCGACACCTTCTTTATGAAGGGTGGTTCCCACCTGCACCATACTTGCTCCACAGAGGATATGTTCAAAGGCATCACGACCAGTCAAAACGCCACCTGTTCCAATGATTTGAATTTGAGGATTTAAGCGTTGATAAAAGGCATGAACATTAGCTAGAGCAGTCGGTTTGATATACTCGCCACCAATGCCACCGAAACCATTTTTAGGACGAATAACGACAGACTCGTCTTCTATATACAGTCCGTTTCCGATAGAGTTGACGCAGTTGACAAACTTAAGAGGATACTTGTTGAAAATAGCTGCCGCTTGGTCAAAGTGCACAATGTCAAAATATGGTGGCAATTTAATTCCAAGAGGTTTGGTAAAGTAGGCAAACACCTCTGCCAAAATTTGGTCAGTTGTCTCAAAATCATAGGCAATCTGAGGTTTACCTGGAACATTTGGACAGGAAAGATTTAGCTCAGTCAGACCACGAAAATCACTATCTTGGACTTTTTTCAAGATGGTATGAGTTTCCTCTGGAGACATGCCGACTAGAGATAAGAAGAAAGTTCGGTTTGGCTCTTTTTCCTGCAAGTCCAAAAGATAGTCCAAATAATAGTCTAAACCATTATTTGGCAAGCCCATAGAGTTGATAGAACCAAGTGGAACATCTTGGTAGCGTGGCTCAGGATTTCCCTGACGAAAGTCCAAGGTTGCTGTCTTAGTGACAAAGGTTCCTGCCGCTGAGTTTTTAACCCCTTCTAACTCCTCTATCGTCATACAAGCCACACCTGCTGCATTCATCAAACAATTGTCAAACTCAAAGCCAGCTATTTGTGTTTTCGTTGATACCATGATTCTAATCCTCCAGATTCCTTTTATTGCTAATATTATATCACATTTTCAGATTTTCTCTTTGAGAAAGATATTTCAAAGAAAAAGGTTCGTATTTTATGAATTAAAGAAAAATCTGGAACTAAATTGATAGAATTTTTAGAAAATTTTTGTTTTTCTCTTTACAGTTAAAAAAATTTCTGCTATAATGACTCATGTAATAAAATATGACAACAAAAGGAGAACGATATGACATCTGCTAAAGAATATATCCAAAGCGTGTTTGAAACTGTAAAAGCTCGTAACGGGCACGAGGCTGAATTCCTACAAGCTGTTGAAGAATTTTTCAACACTTTGGAACCTGTATTTGAAAAACACCCTGAGTATATCGAAGAAAATATCTTGGCACGTATTACTGAGCCTGAGCGCGTGATTTCTTTCCGTGTTCCTTGGGTTGACCGTGATGGAAAAGTTCAAGTAAACCGTGGTTACCGTGTTCAATTCAACTCAGCTGTTGGACCATACAAAGGCGGACTTCGTTTCCACCCAACTGTAAACCAAGGGATTTTGAAATTCCTCGGATTTGAACAAATCTTCAAAAATGTCTTGACTGGGCTTCCTATCGGTGGAGGTAAAGGTGGATCAGACTTCGATCCTAAAGGTAAAACAGATGCTGAAGTGATGCGCTTCTGCCAAAGCTTCATGACTGAATTGCAAAAACACATCGGACCATCACTTGACGTACCTGCTGGTGATATCGGTGTAGGTGGACGCGAAATTGGTTACCTTTACGGTCAATACAAACGTCTTAACCAATTTGATGCTGGTGTCTTGACTGGTAAACCTCTTGGGTTTGGTGGTAGCTTGATTCGTCCAGAAGCAACTGGTTACGGTTTGGTTTACTATACTGAAGAAATGCTCAAAGCTAACGGTAATAGCTTTGCTGGTAAGAAAGTCGTTATTTCAGGTTCTGGTAACGTAGCTCAGTACGCTCTTCAAAAAGCAACTGAACTTGGTGCAACTGTTATCTCTGTATCTGACTCAAATGGTTATGTCATCGATGAAAATGGTATCGACTTCGATCTCTTGGTAGATGTTAAAGAAAAACGTCGTGCTCGCTTGACTGAGTATGCAGCTGAGAAAGCAACTGCTACTTACCATGAAGGTTCTGTATGGACTTACGCTGGAAACTATGATATCGCTCTTCCATGTGCGACTCAAAACGAAATCAATGGTGAAGCAGCTAAACGTTTGGTTGCCCAAGGTGTTATCTGTGTATCTGAAGGTGCCAACATGCCAAGCGACCTTGATGCCATCAAAGTTTACAAAGAAAATGGTATTTTCTACGGACCTGCTAAAGCTGCCAATGCCGGTGGTGTAGCCGTTTCAGCCCTTGAAATGAGCCAAAACAGTCTTCGCCTCTCATGGACTCGTGAAGAAGTTGATGGACGTCTCAAAGACATCATGACAAACATCTTCAACACAGCTAAAACAACTTCAGAAACATACGGTCTTGATAAAGACTACCTTGCAGGAGCTAATATTGCTGCCTTTGAAAATGTAGCAAACGCTATGATTGCACAAGGTATTGTTTAAGATTTATTTGCTTAATCCTCAATCGCTTCGATTGGGGATTTTTAGCTTGAATTAAACAGTTGGAAAATTACTTACTCGCCCCCTTTTTTGCCCCTTTTAGAACAAAAAGAAAAACCGCTACTCCTAAGAATAGCGGTTTAATCATGTTTTTAAGCTACTAATGTAGTTGCTCTATTATTTAAGAGTAACTGAAGCTCCAGCTTCTTCCAATTTAGCTTTGATTTCTTCAGCTTCTGCAGTTGCAACGCCTTCTTTAACAAGTGCTGGTGCACCGTCAACAAGTTCTTTAGCTTCTTTAAGACCAAGACCTGTGATTTCACGTACAACTTTGATAACACCAACTTTTTTGTCACCTGCAGATGTCAATTCAACGTCGAATGAATCTTTAGCAGCACCAGCGTCAGCAACACCAGCTGCAGCAACAGCTACAGGAGCAGCTGCAGTTACACCAAATTCTTCTTCGATAGCTTTTACAAGGTCGTTCAATTCAAGGATTGAAGCTTCTTTAATTTCAGCAATAATGTTTTCAATGTTCAATGCCATTGTTATTTCCTCCAAATATGTTTTAAATTTATAATAGATTTTCGTAGCTAGGCTACGCTGCGTAGCTTAAGATTAAGCTGCGTCTTCTTTGTTGTCTGCAACCGCTTTGACTGCAAGAGCAACGTTGCGCACTGGCGCTTGAAGTACAGAAAGGAGCATAGAAAGAAGTCCTTCGCGGTTTGGAAGAGTTGCAAGAGCAAGAATCTCTTCTTTAGATGCGACAGCGCCTTCGATTGCACCACCTTTGATTTCAAGTGCTTCAGCGTTTTTAGAAAAGTCGTTCAAGATTTTCGCTGGTGCGATAACATCTTCGTTAGAAAATGCCACTGCAGATGGTCCAACGAATACAGATGCAAGATCTTCAAGACCAGCTTTTTCAGCTGCACGACGCAAGATTGAGTTTTTAATCACTTTATACTCAACTTCGCTTCCACGAAGCTCACGACGAAGAACTGTATCTTGCTCAACTGTCAAACCACGAGCGTCTACAACGACGATAGATGCAGCAGCTTTCATTTTTTCAGCTACTACGTCAACTAGTTCCGCTTTTTTAGCAATAATTGCTTCACTCATTAGTGTGTTCACCTCCGTTATTATTTTGCTTGGGGAATTTTTCCAAAAGAAAAACGCGCCCAAACCTAGACACGAAAGTACAATACGCTTCTTTTTACATGATACGTTTTGTCCTCGGTAGGATACTTATGAGTCGAGCTCCCCTACTGTCTTAGGCAGTTTTTTCAAACCGTATATAAGTATAGCATAGTCAAAAAAAGAATGCAAGATTTTTGCAAACTTTTTTTTAATTTTTTCGTGATTTTTATTCTAAAGTTCTACTGTCAGGACTTGACCTTGTTTCACAACCTGTTCTCCGGCGATATAAACATCATCTACATCACTAGATTTGACTGCATAAACGAGATGAGAGAGCATATTTTTCTGAGGTTGGAGATGGATTTTTCCCTGAGGGTGGATGACGAGAAAATCTGCTTGCTTTCCGACTTCTAGGCTTCCTATCTGTTCTTCCATTCCTAGGACCTTAGCCCCTTCGATTGTCAGAGCCTTGAGGGCTGTTTCGATTGGGAATTGGCTGGCATCTCCACTTTTCATCTTCTGAAGAAGGGCTGCTGTCCGACCTTCCTCAAACATGTCTAAATTATTATTAGAAGCGACCGAGTCAGTCGCAATTCCTACTGCTACTCCTGCTTTTTGCAGTTGGACGATGGGAGCGATTCCTGATGCCAGTTTGAGGTTACTGATAGGGTTGTGGGCGATAGCTACTTGAGAGGTTGCCAAACGTTCAATTTCTCGCTCGTTTAATTCGACCCCATGAGCAAAGACAGACGGATAATCTAAGTAACCCAGTTCTTCTAGAAAGGCGAGGGGGCGTTTGCCGTATCGTTTGAGGATAATTTCTGACTCCTCCTTGGTCTCCGCCACATGGATATGGAGAGGAATATTTAGCTCTTTTGCCATATCTAAGCTTTCTTCCAGCAAGTCTCTACTACAACTGTAGGGAGAATGTGGGGCTATCATAACCTTGAAATTTGGATTTTTATATCCTAAAATTTCCTCGATGATGGCTCGAGTTCTGCTTATCGTCTCGGCAGTTGTTTCTGCCTCTGAGGAAAAGAGGGTCGGTGAGAAATAACAACGCATCTTGGAAGCTTTCACTGCCTGATAAATTTGCTCCATATCCACACCATTGGGATTATACATATCGTTGAAGGTTGTTGTTCCTGACTGGAGCATCTCTGTCAGAGCTTCTTTGACCGCCTTGGTAGTCATGTCGGGAGTAAACTCAGCTTCTGCTGGCCAGATATAGTCATTGAGCCATTCATGAAGATTGCTATCATCTCGAATTCCTCTCAATCCTGTCATAGCAGAATGGGTATGGCAATTGACCAAACCAGGCATAATCCAGGCCCCCTGATAGTCTATAATCTGCTCAGCTTGCTCTAAAATCTCTGAATTCCCTTGACCGACATAGACGATTTGAGAATCCTTAACTGCTAAGATTCCATTCAGATAAACATGAAAATCTTGATCACAAGTCACAATATTTACATGCTGATAGACTTTCATTCTAGGCTCCTTTTCTAAAAGACAATTTACAGTGAACAATTTTTCTAGCTATTGTAACAAAAAAGTCACCCGAAGGCAACTTTTTTATCTATAAGATTTCAAAGTAGAAAGGCTTATTCAGAGCTAAAAGCTGCAGCTTGCTGCATTTGGTAATACTTGCCCTTTCGAGCCATGAGATCATGATGGTTACCATACTCAACGATGTCACCATCCACCAAGACTAGAATCAGATCCGCATCCTGAATGGTTGACAAGCGGTGGGCGATGATAAAGCTTGTGCGCCCCTTCATGAGTTTGGCAAAGGCATCCTGTACTAGAACTTCTGTCCGTGTATCGATGGAAGAAGTCGCCTCGTCTAAGATGAGAATCTTGGGAATAGCTAGAAAAACTCGGGCTATGGTCAAGAGCTGAGCCTGACCAACAGAAAGAGATTCTCCAGCATTTCCCAACTTGGTATCATATCCTTGAGGTAACTGTTGGATGAAAAAGTCTGCATTGGCTGCTTTGGCAGCAGCAATCACCTGCTCCCTACTGGCATCAGGATTTCCAAAGGCAATATTGTCATGAATGGTCCCTTGCTTGAGCCAGGTTTCTTGGAGCACCATGCCAAACTGCTGACGTAAAGAGGCACGACTATAGTCATAAATGGATCGTCCATCTAGCAAGATAGCTCCTGAGTTAATAGGATAAAAACGCATGAGGAGATTGATAAGTGTTGATTTTCCAGCACCTGTCGGACCAACGATTGCCACCTTGCTACCAGCTGGGATGTCAATAGATAAATCCTTAATCAAAGTCTTTTCAGGATTGTAGCCAAAAGAAACCTGTTTAAAGGAAATGGCCCCCTTAACTTGGTCACTGGTCAAGACTTCCTTGCCTGTTTCAGCCACCTCAGGACTTTCTAAGACAGTATAGACACGCTCTGCGCAAGCCAGAGCACTTTGCAACTCAGCTAGAACTGAAGAAATATCGTTAAAGGGCTTGGTATACTGCTGAACATAGTTTAAAAAGGTCACTAAACGCCCGATTGTCAAGGTTGAACCCATCATGATACGATAAGCTCCTACTCCAGCAAGAAGAGCATAAATGAGCGCATTGACAAAGCGAGTCGAAGGATTAACCGTTGAAGAATAAAAGATGGCTGACTGAGAATAGCCTGCGTAATTGTCATTAGCCTCACGCAATCTTTGGATAAACTCTTCCTGAGCATTAAAGGACTGGATAATGGTCTGCTGGCTCAAAGATTCTTCAATCAACTGAGTCTGAATTCCCCTCGTCTCTGTTTGCTTTTGGAAGAGATGATAAGATTTCTTGGCAATAAAGCGTGAAATCACCATAGACAGTGGCGTCAACAGCAAGACTAAGAGAGTCATGAGGAGATGAATTTGAAGCATAGCTAGAATACTCACCAAAATCATCAAGACGCCAATAAAAAATTGGTTAAAAATCATGGTCAAGCCAGCTGCCAACTGTTCTATGTCCGTGGTTACACGACTGACCATTTCTCCACTGCCTTGCCGATCTACAAAAGCAATCGGTAAACGATGGAGCTTATGGATGATTCGCTCTCGCAAGTCTTTGGTATAAGAGAAGATTAGGCGATTATAGAGGAGAGGATTGATCCATTGCACAAGAGTATTCCCAATCACCACCAAGAGCATTTGAATGAAAATCTGCCAAAAAACTGGTGATGAACCAGCCACCAGGACTTGGTCAATGATCTGCCCAATCAAAATAGGAAGATAAATTGATAAACTAACTTGGGCAATCGTTCCTAGAAAGGCTAGGAAAAGGAGGAAGGGATGGCTTGCTAAATCCACGGCTAAACGTTTGAATGTTTGATTTGCAGTTTGTCGTCTCATACTAGTCCTCCTTTCCATGTTGGGATGCATTGATTTCACGATAGACTTGGCTAGATTTCATCAAGTCCTCGTGCTTGCCGATAGCTAGGAGCTCCCCTTTTTCCAAGAGGAGAATCTGGTCTGCCATACGAAGTGTTGAGGTTCGTTGAGAAATCAAAATTAAGCTCGTATTTGGCAAATTTTCTCGAATAGCTTTCAAGAGCCTAGACTCGGTAATGGTGTCGAGGGCCGAAGTCGCATCATCTAAGATGAGAAACGGAGCCTGGCGCAAGGCTGCTCGTGCGATAGACAGCCTTTGTTTTTGTCCACCTGAGAAATTTCGACCTCCTGCCTCAACTAGGTCATCCAAGAGTCCTTCCTTTTCACTGACAAAATCGTTAGCTTGCGCAATCTCCAAGGCCTGCCAAAGTTCTTGGTCAGATAGTTCTTGATCTAAACCTAGAGTCAAATTGGAACGGATGCTTCCCTTAAAGAGTTCGACTTTTTGGGGCACATAGGCAATCCAAGATCGCCACTGCTCCAAATTAATAGGACTACGTCCATCTCGATAAAGGTCAATGCTTCCCTTATCAATTTGATAAATACCAAGTAAGACTTGTACCAAGCTTGACTTACCAGAACCCGTTCCCCCAATGATACCAAGGATTTGTCCTTGAGTCATATCAAAGGAAATATCTCTCAGAGAAGGCTGGGCTGCATCAGGGTAGGTAAAAGTTAAATCTTGAACTTGTAAAACCTGATTACTGGTAGTTTGCTTTTGTTCTAATTCTGAATGGATATCTTCTGGAGCTTCGGCAAAGACTTCCTCGATTCGCTTGGCTGAGATATAGGACTGGTTGAGGGAATTTATCAGCATGGCTAGCTTGACCAATTCCACCAAGATCTGTAGGAGATAGTTGATAAGAGCAATCAAGGCACCTTGACTGAGTAAACCTCCTTGAATTGAAATATAACCCTGCCAGATAATAACGAGGAGGGTTCCATTAACAATCAGATAGGTCAGGGGTGTTAATAAACTGGACCAGAAACCTGTCTTTTCTTGTAATCTAGCATAGACTTGGTTAAGGGTTTGAAAAATATGTAACTCTCGTTTTTCTTGACCAAAAGCACGAATAACGCGCATACCTTGTATTTGCTGACGCGTTTCTTGAACCAGTTGGTCCGTTTTCTTTCTGAGACTACTGTAGAGAGGATTGACCAGTCGAGAGAACCCTACAATAACAATGGTCAAAATGACAACCATGACCAAGAACCAGAAAGTCAGCTCAGCTGAAATGCGATAGGCCATAAAAATGGCTCCAAAAACGATAATAGGTGCTCGCAAAAAGAGGCGCAAGAATTGATTGATCCCAGTCTGAATCTGGTAGGTATCCGAAGTCAAGCGAGTCACCAAACTAGAAGTTGTCAAACGGTCTCTACTGTCCTTAGGTAAAGACAAAATATGACGATAAAGATCATCTGTCAGTCCTTTGGCAAATCCAACCGCAGCCTTAGCTGAGTAGAACTGAGCTATTAAGGCCACTACAACACCAATTACTGCAAAGATAAGAAGCAAACCAATCTGCATCCAGAGATGACCTTGATTTTTTTGGGGCAATGATTGGTCAACAATCCCAGCAATCACCATGGGAACCAAGAGCTCAAAAACAGCTTCTAACAACTTGAACAAAGGTGCTAAAATCGATTCTCTGATGTAGGGTTTAAAGTAAGATAGTAAGTGTTTCATAAATCCCTTCTATTCGTTTTCTAGAAATGAAGAAAGTGGGAAGCACCCACCATCTCTGATTTATTTGTTTAAGTAAGGTAGTAGATAGCCATAGCCTGCTTCTTCCATCTCATCCTTGGCCACAAAGCGCAAGGAAGCAGAATTGATACAGTAACGGAGGCCACCAAACTCACGCGGTCCATCTGTGAAAACATGGCCCAAGTGAGCATTCCCCGACCGAGAACGAACCTCAATTCGCTCCATTCCATGGCTGAGATCCTTGTAATAATGAATCAATTCCTTGGAAATCGGACGGCTAAAACTTGGCCAACCACAACCTGAGGCAAACTTATCCTTGGCAAAAAAGAGTGGCTCACCTGTCGTAATATCTACATAAATCCCTTCTTCAAAGGTTTGGTCATAGGCATTGGTAAATGGAGCCTCTGTAGCAGCTTCTTGGGTAACACGATAGGATTCTTCAGATAAACTGCCCTTTAACACCTCTTGACTAGGCTTTTCATAGTGAGAGGCATCAATCAATGGCTTCTCAGCATCGGTCACATCGATATGACAGTAACCTGAAGGATTCTTCTTCAGATAGTCTTGGTGGTAATCTTCAGCTAAAATATAGTGGCGAAGTTTCTCCACCTCTACTGCAATCTTTCGCCCAAGCATGCGCTCCTGCTCCTGCACCACTGTATAGATAGTTGGCAAGTCTGCTTCATCCTGGTAATAAATCCCGGTCCGATATTGGCGACCACGGTCATTTCCTTGTTGATTGACTGATAATGGATCAATAACACGGAAATAATAAAGTAAAATTTCTCTGAGTGAGACTACCTTCTCATCGTAAATTACTTGAACCGTTTCTGCATGGTCTGTTTCTTTGAGCAACTGGTAATTGGTCGTTTCGACTTGACCATTAGCGTAGCCAACACTGGTTGCTAATACGCCAGAAATTCGGGAAAAATACTCCTCTAAACCCCAAAAACAACCGCCTGCTAAATAAATTTCTGCCATCTTTATTTCTCCTTTATCAAGTTTTTAACTAATACTCTTCGAAAATCTCTTCAAACCACGTCAGCTTTATCTACAACCTCAAAGCGGTGCTTTGAGCAACCTGCGGCTAGCTTCCTAGTTTGCTCTTTGATTTTCATTAAGTATAAACTTCTTTTCAAAAAAAGGATAGGAAGCCCTCTGGTCGAGAGTTTCCCCATCCTATCTTCTATTCTTTATTTTGCTTCGACACGGACACCTTTGGTATCAACTTTCAAGTCATGAAGTTTTCCTTTGAAGGGTTGCTTTTCCAATTCTGCCTTAATCGTTGGCATCTTGTCATGAGAAGCCAAAACCATAACTGTCGGCCCAGCACCAGAGAGATAGGTTGCATAGGCACCATTTTCTTTGGCTACTTGCTTAATCGTCGCAAATTCTCTCACCAAGTCCTGACGATAGCGCTCGTGGAAGAGGTCTCCCTCGATTGCTTGCCCAGCGGTCACCATGTCTCCTGTCAACAAGGCAGCAACCGCCACATTGGCGATAGAACTAGCTGCAACAGCTTCCTTGTAAGACAATTTCTTAGGTAAGACGCCACGGCTGTCTCGAGTACGCAATTCATAGTTTGGAATGTAGGCTAGGAAATCACACTCTGGGAAATCTGCTACGATAGCAGAAACTTGTCCATCAACAGAGCTTGCAATAACGAGATTACCATAAATAGCTGGAGCCACATTGTCAGGATGCCCTTCAATCTTGGTCGCCAACTGCAACTTTTCATGGTCTGACAAGTTGAGATTTCCCAGTTGGTTGGCTAGTTCAATTCCAGCAACAATAACCGAGCTGGAAGAACCCAAACCACGCGCCAAGGGAACATTACTGGTCATTTTCAAGCGTCTTGGGTGCAAGTCTGGTACAATTTGCAAAGCGATTTTGAGCAAGAGATTACGTTCGTCATGTGGAATCCATTTGCCAATCTGGTGTTCAATCAACCACTCATCTCGTTCTTCACAGACCTCGATTTGAAGGTACTTGGTTACAGCTACACCGACCGAGTCAAAACCTGGCCCGATATTGGCACTGGTTGCAGGTACAATAATCTTCATTTTATTCTCCTAGCACCTTGAAGGTATTCAAGAGGTCGAATTCTGAAACCTTCTTCAATTCAGCTGAGACATTTTCAAGCTGGGCTTTATTAATCTTGTGTGTGATGATCACAACACGCGCCTTGTCACCCTCTTTGCCGTCTTGGAGGATTTGCTTGAAGGAAATATCTTGGGCATTAAAGATTTCAGCCAACTTCAAGACCTGACCTTTTGAGTCTGGTGCCAAGATTGAGAAGTAGTAATTTGCTTTGACATCCTCTGGATTTGCCAAGACCAAGTCACGGCTATATTCGTTGAAGTCTTTGCCAATGGTACCATCATTCAAGCGACGAACGATACGGACAATATCTGCTACAACACTCGTTGCAGTTGGTTTTTGACCCGCACCTGGTCCGTAGTACATAGACTCACCGATACCGATAGATTCTACAAAAACAGCGTTCATTACCCCATTCACACTGGCAAGTGGGTGCGCTTTAGGTAGGAAGGTTGGTGTTACTTCTGCAGCAATACCTGAAGGAGTTTCCTCGATAGAACCAACCAATTTCACTACATATCCGAGTTCTTGAGCTACAGCTACGTCTTCTGGTGTGATGTTACGAATCCCCTTGTGGGCTACATCGTCAAAGGCAACCTTCATGCCAAAGGCAAATTGGCTCAAAATAACCATCTTGTAGGCTGCATCAATCCCATCCACGTCATTTGTCGGGTCGCTTTCTGCAAATCCTAGACGTTGCGCTTCCGCAAGAGCATCATCGTAAGACCAGCCTTCTTCCACCATCTTGGTCATCATGAAGTTGGAAGTTCCGTTAACGACTCCAAGCACGCGCGTGACTTTATCAGAAGCCAAGGAATTTGCCAAGGTACGAAGAATTGGAATCCCACCAGCTACTGCTGCTTCGTAGTAAAGTGCTACCTTGTTAGCTTGAGCGATTTCTAACAATTCTGCACCATGGACAGCCAAAAGGTCCTTATTGGCAGTAACAACGTGTTTTCCAGCTTCCAAGGCACGAGTGATAAAAGTCTTAGCAGGTTCGATACGCCCCATCAATTCCACTACGATAGTAATATCTTGGTCTGACAAAATGTCATCAACATTGGTTACAAAGTTAAAGTCATTCCCTGCTGCAAGCAAGCGATTCTTTTCATCTTCATCCTTAACCAATACTTTAGCAACTTCAATTTCTGAATGTGCTGATTGATTGATTTTTTCTCCATTTTCCTTTAGGAGGAAAGGCACACCACTTGCAACGGTACCAAATCCTAATAAAGCAATTTTAACTGTCATGTTTGTCTCCTCGAAATTTTCTAATATAGCCATTATAACAGAATTTTGTGAAAATTCCTATTATAGTAAATCACTATTTCAATCTAGAAAAGAAAAAACGAATCTGATGATTCGCTCTTTAATCTAGAAATAGCTTTCCATAAAGGATTATCCAATCTTTTGCAGATTGAGCACTGCATCGTGATTCATCAAGACTTGACCATACTCTTGTAAGACTGAACGACTGATATCACTATCGTCTGCAAACTCGCGCATACGAGCCAATAGCCAAGCTGGATATGGACTTGGATGATTTTCAATATCCACTAAAATGGTCAAATAATAGCGCTCATTCATCTTGTAGAGTTCAGAAGTTTCCATCTCAAAAGTCACTGTCTTGGCAAAAGCCACCAAGTCAGCCAATTTTGTAAAAGAAAGGATGTAGTAGATATAAGGCTCTTTCTTGCCCTCAGCTTCTTGTTCAGCCTGTTCTTGCTCTTCTTCCTTGGCTTCGACTTGCTCTAGAGATTGAATCGCTTCAATATCATCTTTAGTCTTTTCTGCAATGCTCTTTTCCAAGGTTTTGATAAATTCATCAGGCGACATTTGAGCCAATTCTTCCATATCTGGTAAATCCGATAAGTCTTCAAAATCTAGATTTTGGTCAATCTTTGATTTGGTTACAAAGACATCGACCTTATCAGGTTTTGGAGTCACACGGAAGCTCAACATACCTGTATCCAAAAAACTCTCAGGCATCTCTAGCTCATCCAAGATAGCATAAAAGAACTCTTCTGTTTTTTCTTGAGGAACGAGAAAGTCAGCAATCTCCATGCCACGATCCATCAAATCCTCTAAAGACATCGTGATTTTCAAAGTTGTATCACTAATTTGTTTCATTTTCATTGCTAGTAACCTCATACTTTCAGTTCTATCTATTATACTAGATTTTTAAGATTTTATCAAAAGAATGAAGCGAGAATGTGATATAATACTAGAGACCATTTTACAATACAAGAAAGAAAGTACAATGAAAAATATAAAAGTTAATGCACTGGCTAGCTTACTAGTCAATGTTCTCAATATCGTTTTTCCTCTGATAACCAATCCTTATCTGACGCGGATTCTCAGCAAATCCAACTACGGTTATTTCAATACCGCCAATACCTGGGCTAGCTTTGTCATTCCACTAGCTGCCTTTGGGATATACAACTACGGGATTCGAGCTATCAGTAAGGTTAAGGACGATAAAGATAAGATTAATTATGTCTTCTCCAAGTTATTCTATATATCTGTAATTACTTCTGTCCTTACAACAAGTATCTATTTTTTGTTTATTTACCTAGATAATAGTATTGAAAATTTGAAAGAACTCTACTACATACTTGGTGTCCAGGCTCTCTTCCAATTCCTTTATATCGAATGGATGAACGAAGCTTATGAAAACTATGCCTTCATCCTTTACAAGACATTGATTATTCGGATTGCCATGCTGGTTGCTATCTTTACCTTTGTTAAAACTGCAGATGATATCATTCCTTATGCCATCGTCATGAGTGCGACAACTATCCTCAACTACCTGCTCAGTTTTCTTTGGATCAAGAGAGAAGTTTCCTTTGTCAAAATTGGTCTCATGGAATTAATCAAAGCATCTAAGCCACTCTTGACCATGTTGCTTCTAGCTAATGCCAATATGCTCTACACCTTGCTTGATAGAATGTTTATCACCAAAGGGCCTGATGAAAACTACATTTCTTATTATACCATTGCTTCTAGCATCGTCATGTTGATTGCAAGTGTCCTGAGTGGAGCTATCAACGTCAGTATTCCACGTCTCGGCTACTATCTCGGTAAGAAAGACTACGAATCTTATAAAAATCTTCTGAACCAAGGAGCTGCCCTCTTTTATTTCCTTATCATTCCAACCAGTATTGGAATGATGGTGTTGGGAAACTACGCGGCAGTTATCTACTCTTCTGAAAAATACCTCGAAGCAGGTATTGTGACTAGTGTTTTCGCCTTTCGTACAATCATCTGGGCCATTGAGTTGATTCTCGGTAAACAAATTATCTTCATCAACGACCACGAAAATCGTTTAACAGCCTTTTACTTTATTGGTGGCGGAGCTAATATCCTACTCAACAGTCTCTTGTATTTCAATAATATTTTTGCACCAGAGTACTACATTGCTACTACTATTATTGCAGAAACTGTAGTTGTTCTACTGGAAATTTACTTTATCAAGAAGCATCATCTGCTTGACTTAAAAGAAATCTTTACTACTTTAACACGCTATACTATTGTATCGCTCGGATTCATTCCAATCTACTTAGCGTTTAAATTCCTTTTCCAAATCAACTCTTACACAGTCAACTTCAATATGATACTCATGGTTCTCTCGACTGTTGCGACTTGCGGTATCTATTATCTCTTGACGCTATTTCTTACCAAAGATAAAACACTCCACTATGCACTCAATCTTGCACTTGCTAAGATTAAAAGAAATTAAAAAATAACCTACTTATCTAAAACAAGGAATACTCCAGTAGATAGGTAGGCTATTTATTTTATCAAATTATCAAATCAAAGTAACTTGTTCATAAATCAATCAATCCAGTAATTTTTATCAGTTCCTGGATTTTGATTTTCAATAGGCGGAAGAGTCATATAGTTTTCACCAAACTCGTAAACCAGAATCTCATGGAATTTTCTAGGAACTTTCACAAGAATATTCTCATATGGCATTTCAATTGTATCATATAACCACTCTTTCTTAATTCCACTTGGATAGTAAGAGTCATAAGTAGTACATGCAAGATCTGTAGCCTGCTCAACATCATATTGCAAAGCTAACTTCTCCAATTTTTCATTCCATTTCTGTGGAGAAGTCAGTCTGAAAATTGCAGATGCAAAATAACGTGGTAAATTCTTGATACCTCCATTATCTATTTTGACTCCTTTAAAATTCAGAGACGAAAGTCTAATAAATTGCTTATAAAGCTTCATCTGTTTTCTATCACGTTCATCTGTAACAACTCCATCGTATGGAAAAATGTCAACACAAGTACCTAGAATAACTGACTTATCTAAAAGATTAGCATCTCTTCTTGTTCTAACATCATAAACTCTCATATATGTATAAGGATATCCCTTTGTTTCTCTATATGAAATTAATCTATAGTAGGGATGTTTTTCATTTTTTAATATCTCATAGAGCTTTTCAAATTCATCACGCGCTAAGGAAATATCTGTATCATCATCCCAAGGTATAAATCCTTTATGGCGTACAGCTCCTAGTAAGGTTCCAAAATCAATAAAATACTTGATTTCATGTTCCTCACACAATTCATGCAAATAGTTTAAAATATCTAATTCAATTTGTTTAATTTCTTCAAGAGTCAAAATTTTCTCTGACATCTATTATTCACTCCTAATCTTTTTACATTGAATCAATGGTTTCTTCATTTCAATAACATCACTGAGATACCTTAATAATTTTCCACAATTGAAAATCATGATGAGAGAACCTTAGCTCAACTGGTGGTAGTTGCATGTAGTCTCCGTAGTCCGAGGTCAGAATTTCATGATAATTTTTTGGAATCATAAATTCCTTACCTTCAAATGTTCCAGTAGTAACTTGTTCCAGCCATTCGCGTCTCCACACTGGTTTGTTCATATCCTTGTAGATAAGATAATCCACTTCCTCATAATCTGACACTTTACGTGATTTAGCAAGTTCTTCAATTTGTGCAACGTATTTATTTGTATTTGTGAAATAAAAAATAATAACTGAAATATAGCGTATCAGTGAATTCAGAACACTTTTTGTATTGGTGATACCTTTAAATGTATAGCAACTCAATTGACGTTTCTTTATCAGCTTTGTCATCTTGTTCTTGAAATTTGCATCATTCTCGTAGCCATCTACAGGGAAAATATCTACATAAATCCCCATATTTGAATCAATGCGAACATCTTCTTCTAGCAAGTAGGTATGGTTATCCTGCACTTTCATGAAGGGATAGACATAGTTGAGATTATTCTTATAAGACATCACTTCGTAACGTTCATCAGGGTTAGCAATAAGATAGTCTTGCAACTTTTCATAATCTTCTCGTAACATACAGATATCCATGTCATCATCCCAAGGAATAAAACCTTTATGACGAACCGCACCGATAAGACTGCCATAAGCTAGGAAATATTTGACACCAATTTTCTGACAAGTTTCATGAATGTATTCCATGATTCCTAGTTCCATCTGTTGAATCTCTCTAATATCAGTTACTTCCTGATAACGAATACCTTCATCACGTTTGCAAACAACTAATCCATAACCAATAATCAACCAAAAGATAATATTAATAAAGTTAGTTGAGTACATAATCTGACTTTCAAATAATTGACCGAACAAGATGCCAAAGAAAAGAATCATAATCAACTTTTCAGAGTTCTTTTTAGAAACAATCAAATAAGTCAAAAAGCGCTTAATTATATATCCTAGTAGAAGTAGAAAGGATACTAAACCTAAAATTCCAGAACTAACAAATATCGTTACCAAAATGTTATGGAAATTTCCACCAATAAGAGAATTTTGAATCTCAAATTTACTGAAATATTTTGTGTAATAATCTGGAACATTTCTTACACCATAACCAAAAATTGGTTTCTCACTTCCCATTTTGATAGCATTTTTCCAAATATAAGTTCTACCACTAGGTGTTGTTTCTATTAGATGAAGTTCACCTGTTTTTTTTATAACTGAAGAATCCGTTTCTGCATAAGATTGTCCTTTATTTAAGTCTAATACAGTCGCTTTCCCCGAGGATATGTAAATAGAGGTTACATAACTCAATCCGATGTTAGCAGCAGAAACAAGTAAAGCAGAAACAATAAAGATTAGAAATCGCTTAGCTAACTTGCCCCCGTTAATAAAGAAACTATAAAACCCAATCATTAACACTAAAGATAATAAAGCTCCTCTACTTTGCATGGTTGCGAAGTAAACTAATTGAATCACATTATTCAGTTTAAGATAGACAGAATATTTACTTCCTTTATGAATCAAATACATAGCCAAAATAATGCTAATGTATGAAAATATCGCACTAGCATTTGGATTAACAATCCCCCACAGACGTCCATTCATAACACCATAGTAATAAGATTGTTCGCCAATCTTAAATAGGATAAGGACTCTACTTATCAATAAACCAAACGCAAAAATTGCTGAAGAAAAAGATACAATTTGAACCGTATAGGCAATCCAGTCAAATAATTTTTTAAGTTTCCCTGATTGTAACATGGTAAATAATAAAACATAGGTTACCATGAAGAGGATTTCAATCACATTTCCAATCAGATGTCCAGAGCGATTGAAAATAGCTGATAGCAGATGACTTCCAGCTAAGAGTCCAAATAAGGATAGAAATTTGCGATCTACTGTGATTTCTTTCCACTTAAACAATAAGGTATAGCAAATATAAAGCACTACAATCGCTGATAATCCCTTGTAGAGGGGATTTGCTATCTTATAAACCAGTGAACTCATACTTAAAATCGAAATAAAAACAAATAGATACGCAATCCATAGTTTTGATTTTTCAAAGTATTCATCCAATTTTGAAAAATTCATTTTCAACTCCTTCTCATGATATTAGTTTTTTAATCCAACAATTTTCTTATATAGCCATGGAGAAATGACAAGTGAAAAGATCGCTACCTTGCGAAAAGTAGTGAAATAAGCATCCTTCCATATTTCGCGTCGATGCTGAACAATCCAAGTCCTCAGCTCGGCTTTCTCCTTTTGATACTCTTCACGTGAAGTAAAGATAATTTTATCGTAAACTGTGATGTACGACCAACATTCTCTATTTATTAATTCGTATTTTAAATTAGGAAAGACTTGTGATACTTGAGCAATGATGTTCTTATAAACTTCTATCGTATCAAATACATACCGATTAACAGATGTTGTCGCACTTCCCTCACGATGATCATAATAATAAATTGGTTTATCAATGAATACACTACTACATCTTGTCTTTAGTAACAATTCCGTTAAAAATAAGGCATCTTCAGCTAGGTGATAATTTGTATTAAACTTTTCATCCGTAAGCAGGTCTCTCTTAAATAGTTTTGCGACTGGAAAGAATGATGTCTTAGTGGTCATCAGTAATTCTTTCATAGTTTCTTCTGTTGACCAAAATTCTTTTCTACCAGAATACGGGGGTAAATCTGTCACTATTCCATTTTTGATATGATGTAGAGGAGCAATCACAAAACCTACATGTTCTCCCTCAACTGCACTAGCTAAAGTAGCTAGATAATCATTGGTGACGAAATCATCGCTATCAACAAAAGTTATCCAAGCACCTGTCGCTAGCTGAATTCCAACATTTCTTGCATTAGAAACACCAGCATTTTCGATATGGTAAACCTTGATATTCTCATACTGATTTGCTAAATGATCACAGATTTGTCCACTAGAATCAGTAGACCCATCATTTATTAGGATTAGTTCAAAATTGGTATAAGTCTGATGAAGAATTGACTCCACACATCGCTCCAGATAGACTTCTACATTGTATACTGGAACGATAACGCTTATTTTTTCTCCCATCATGCTCCATATTCTCCCTTGTATTCTGTATAAGACTTATCCATATCAGCGATGACAGCATCATGATGCGGTACTTGCTTGTCTGCTGGTGGCGGCGTCATATAATCACCAAAAGCAGTGCTGAGATAGGCATCGTAGCCAACTGGAATGGGCATCTCTGTCCCTTCAAATGGCAAGAAGAGATTGTCTTCAAAGGAAGCGATTGGGTACTTATTTCTCATGTAGCCAGGCCCTGAGCATAACTCCGTGATTCCATCGCTCTCAGCCAGACTGTACTTGGTCATTTCTTTTTCAGCTTTTTTCCAAATATGATAACGGAGATATTTGGGAGTCACCCCCAGTAAAATACGGCTTCCCCATTTCATGTCTGCACCATGCTTTTCTGGAATAGTTTGCGCACAAAACAGTGAATAAATCAGTGCCCAACGAACCTGTTTTTTCCGCTCAGCTGGATTTTTCGGATAATAATCCAAAGGCAAAACATCCAAGGCTAGACCATGTGGTAATTCTAAATCCTGCTGATAAGGTTTGATACAGGTGGTTTCCTTGTCACGAATGGTAATAAAAAGATTGCGGTCGACAAAATCCTTGTTACTCTTTGACAAGAAATAACGCTCATCTGCATAACGAGGCCATAATTCTGCCAATTTTTCATAATCCTTACGGGGCATAAAAAAATCTAGGTCGTCGTCCCAAGGAATGAACCCCTTGTTTCGAAGGGCACCAATAGCACCTCCACCACAAAGATAACAAAGCAAATCATGTTCTTTACAAAAGGCCACAAAATATTCAGCCATTTCCAGACTACGTGCCTGAATTGCTTTCAAATCACTCATGTCTCTCCTCTTCTGTTCAATAACGAGTTATATCGTTTTATTATACCATAAAAAAGCCCTAAAAATCCATCAGACACTAAGAAAAATCAAAGTTCAAACCACTATTTTACTGGTGATTCGAACCTTGATTTTTCCTATATTAGTTTATCTCATCCTCATCTGAGAAAGTTTAGTTTGATATTTATTTTGGTCTACTAAGAGTGCCTGCCCTCCATAAACATCGTAATCATCTACCCAATCACCTAGTTCTGGAACTGTTAATCTCTCAATGCCATTTTGCGCTCCATCTAGGAAGGATAAGCCATTGGTCAGTAGGAAACTATAAGGAACATTCGTAGAGGTCATCCCAAAGACCTTACCAAGTGCTTCTGATCCAGTAAAGAGTTTGGTTGGATCCTTGAGTTGTTGCAGAACAGCTGTCAACACTTGCTGTTGTCTCTTGGTACGACCGTAATCACCTTCATCATCATCACGGAAGCGAGCATAATTTAGCAAGGTTGAACCGTTCATCTGCTGTTTCCCAACTTTGATAGTCTGGGTTGGTGACTCTGTTTCCGTAGCATGTAAATCATCTCCGACCGTAGCTTCGGTTAAAGGTTGACCTTCTAAGGTTGAAAATTTGGCATCAATCGTCACCCCATCAGGGAAGAGAGTGTCAATAGCGGTTGCGAAGGCCTGGAAATCAACCAAGGCATAGTACTTAATGTCCAAGTCAAAATTATCTTTCAATACTTGGCGAACCATTTCTGCCCCTTTTTGGCCTTCTTGTTCCCCTAGTTCATAGGCTACATTTAACTTGTTATCTGTTTGTTTCTTCCCGTTGATAATCTTACTATATCCATCAATATAAACTAAGTTATCACGCATGAAACTAACCAGTTTAATTTTCTTATCTGAGCCGCCAACATTTAGTACCATAATAGAGTCCGTTCTCGTCTCGGCACTGTTTTGGCCAATTCGTCCATCCGTCCCCATAATCAAAATATTAACCCCATCCTTGGTATCTTGACCATGAAAAACTTCTACTTGAGCTGCCTTAGCATTGGCAGGTTTATTTGGATCCGCATTTGAATAGCCTTTTAGGAACATAAAAATCATGCCAAAACCGACACAGGCTAGAAGAGCAAGCAATCCTGCAAAAATGCGCCCCCAACGAATCTTACGTTTTTTGGACTTAACCTTTGGATGAGAATGAGTTTTCTGGTATTTTTTTGCACGACTTCGGTTACCATAGGATGGAAGAGGAGACTGATTGATTGGTTCCATGAAAGACTCTTCCATATCATGATTTTCATTATGAATTTCTGGAGAAGTCTCACTTCTGCTAGCCATATTTAACTTACCTTGCAGGTAAGCAAACTCCTTTTTCTCTCGCTCATTGAGGTAATGAATGTTCTTAAAAAGATAGTCATAACGCAACTGCTCGTGATGGTTTAAAGGATTTTCTTTACTCATCTTCTCTCCTTTCCATGGTCTGATATTGGATAAATGGGATAGGCACCCAGAACTTTATACTGGATTCCAATCGCTTCTAATTCTTTTTGGGCAAAGTGGAACAGATTCTTATCGGCATAATCCACATCGATAATGAAAAAGTATTCCCCCAGTGCTGTCTTGAGTGGACGACTTTCAATTTTTGTCAGGTCAATTCCTCTCCAAGCAAAGGTCGAAAGAGCCTTGTAGAGGGCACCGGGAAGGTTGTCCGGTAAGGTCAAGGCCAAACTCATTTTCTCAGTTTGTGCTTGCAAGGGAATACTAGGCCTTTCGGATCCCAAAACCCAGAAACGGGTAAAATTGGCTTCCATTTCCTGAATATCCTCGGCAATCAGTTCTAAGCCATATTCTTCAGCAGAACTTCTTGGTGCAATAGCCGCAAAAGGCTGATCAGGATGTTCGGAAATAAAGCGGGCCGCATAGGCTGTACTGGCTGTCACCTCAATTTGAACCTCTGGATATTGTTCATCGATGAATTTCTTTCCTTGAGCCAAAGCCTGTGGATGAGAAAAAATCTTTTCAATTTTAGTATGACCTGGGACCACCATCAACTGCTGATGAATAGGCTGAACGATTTCTGCCACTGCTTGAATGCGAGCCTGATGAAAAAGGTAGTCCAAGGTTTCATGAACACTACCCTCGATAGAATTTTCAACTGGCACCACAGAATAGTCCACCAAGCCTTGCTCATAGGCCTTGATGACATCTGTAATGTTGGCAAAGGCCTGCAATTCCTCATGAGGAAAAGCTGTCTGCACAACGTGATGTGAAAATGATCCCTTGGGACCTAGATAAGCAATTTTCATCTCAGTTCCTCTATAATTTCCTCTAGATTTAGCTTGGTCACATCCAAAACCCGACTGGCTACTTCCTCATACCAGGCCTGTCGTTCTTGGAAAATAGCTGCAAGTTCTTCCTTGCTATTATTTAGAAAAAGCGGGCGCTGATTGTCCTTATCAGCTGATATGCGTTGGTAGAGGATTTCAAAATCAGCTTTCAGGTAGATGTTATCAGAATTGTTCTTTAGTAAGTCACGATTTCGCTGAGAAACGACCACTCCTCCACCAGTTGACACAACTTGATCTCTTTGTAGTAACTCAGCTAATACTTCTGACTCTACCTGTCGAAAGACCTCTTCTCCCATTTCCGAGAAAAATTCCGCAATGGACATACCTAAGCGTTTCTCAATCAGGGCATCCATATCAAGGTAATTAGGGTCCAAGCCTCTTGCAATAGTCGATTTGCCAGCCCCCATAAATCCTAGTAATACCTTAGCCATGAATCAAGCTCTCCAAATCATCAAAGAAGCTAGGATAGCTGGTATTGATGGCTTCAGCACGGTCAAGCTCCACTTGTCCATCTGCAACCAAGAGGCCCGCGATAGCCGTCATCATGCCGATACGATGGTCTCCAAAAGTATTGACTCTAGCACCGTGAAGGGCTGATTTCCCTTTGATAATCATTCCATCTGCTGTAGGTGTGATATCCGCACCCATGCTATTTAAGGCGTCTGCCACAACCTGAATGCGGTCTGTTTCCTTGACCTTGAGTTCCTCAGCATCCTTGATAACTGTTACACCATGTGCTTGGGTAGCAAGAAGAGCAATAATGGGCAATTCATCAATCAATCGTGGAATCAAAACTCCACCAATCTCTGTTCCTTTCAGGTCTGAAGACTCAACAGTTAAGGTAGCAGACTTAGCGACTGGATCGATTTCAGTTATTTCCAATTTTCCACCCATGGCGCGAATGACATCGATGATACCTGTACGCGTTTCGTTAATACCCACATTCTTCAGCACTACACGAGAATTTGGAACAATCAAACCTGCGACTAGCCAAAAGGCTGCACTGGAAATATCTCCTGGAACAATTACCTTTTGTCCAGTCAGTTTTTGAGGCCCTTGGACTGTGATTTTCTTACCATCCACACTTAAATGACCACCAAATTGTTGCAGCATATCTTCAGTATGATTACGAGTGCACTCTTTTTCGATAATTACAGACTCCCCCTGAGCCTGCAAGGCCGCAAAAATCAAGGCTGACTTAACTTGGGCAGAAGCAATTGGCAACTCATAATGAATAGGTTTTAGGTTTTTCGTCCCTTTTAAATGAAGGGGAGGCAGGTCTCGCTCAGCTTGACCTGAAATACTAACGCCCATTTTTTTCAGTGGAATCGTCACACGGTCCATAGGACGTTTGGAAAGACTATCATCTCCAAACATCTCTACTTCAAAGTCTGCACCAGCAAGAACGCCTGAAATTAAACGAATAGATGTCCCAGAATTCCCCATATCCAGGGCTTTCTGAGGTGTTTTCAATCCATCCATCCCAACACCTTGAATAGTAACGACACCGTCCTTATCCTCAATCTCTACGCCGAGGTCACGAAATACCTGCATGGTTGACAAGACATCTTCACCACGCAAGATATCATAAACCTTAGTTTCACCCTCAGCCAAGCTTCCAAAAATAATGGAACGGTGACTGATAGATTTGTCACCTGGAACTCGGATACTGCCGTGTAAGTGGCTAATGTTTGTTTTTAGTTTCATACTGGACCTCATACTTGCAATACTTTTACCTATTTTATCATAAAAAGCCAGAAATTCCTTAAAATTTCTGACTTTATGATAGTTATTTTCTTATTTTAGCAATTCTGAAACTGGTTCGAAAACAATTTTTTCAATATCAGAAAGGTAAATTGCCAATTGTTGTTGCTTGGTAAAGAATTCTGACAAAAGGCTGTTCCCCTGAATCTGCTTGCCAAAGCCTTCCATCTTAGCTTGGAAGGAAGCATCTGGCATTTGACCTGTCTGCGCTAGTCTTTGAATTTCCTCTTGGAAAGCAACATATTCTGTAAAGATTTTGCTTGCCTCAGCATCTGCTGAAATAGCATCTTTAGCTGTTTTTACAGCCTTGTATTCTGGTAATTCGCGTAAACCGCGACTGAGTTCGTTTGCACTATCATAAATATTTGACATAATTTTCTCCTTATTTGATTACGACTGTGTAGTCGGTATTTTCTGTTATGAGATGCTCGGCTCGTTCCAAGTCTTGAGCATTTCTAAATGAAATTTGTAGAATCCCGTGAATATCCTCACGGTTTTCCTCGTTGATATGAATATTGACCAAGGAAGTTCCACGTAGCAGTTCCAAAATCCTCAGGATAACATCTTCTTCATCGGGAACATCGACATAAAGGTCATAAGAGCTATCCACACCACCACGCTTATGGATTTCCATAGCCTGACGTTGCTCACGCGCTTGATTGAAAAAGTTCCAGATTTGGTTTTCATCACCCTTGCTGATGGCCTTGCCAACCTCATCCAATCGTTCCTTGAAATCCTCAATTCGATCTAGAATAGTCTCACGATTGGACAAGAGAATGGAAGTCCACATACCTGGCTCGCTTTCCGCAATTCGAGTCATATCTCGAAAACCACCAGCCGCAAAGCGCCTTGCCATCTCATGTTCTTGAGCATAAACCGCGGTCTGTTCCATGAGACTGGAAGCCAGAATATGAGGAAAATGGCTAATCTGAGAAGTCACACGATCATGCTCCTTGGCATCAATCTCGATAAAACGAGCATGAAGACCTGAAAGCAGATCCTTCATTTCCGCAAGTGTGTCAGAACTTGTCAGGTTCGAAGGCGTAAAGATATAATAGGCATTTTCAAAAAGATTGACATCCGCAGAAGCAGCCCCTGTCTTGTGACTACCAGCCATGGGATGGGCTCCGACGAAGCGAACAGGTTTGCCAGCCAAATATTGCTCCGCCGCATCCACAATGACTGACTTAGTCGAACCAGCATCTGAGATAATCACTCCTTCTTTCAAGTCCAAGTTAGCCAACTCCTTAATGAAAGCAATGGTCTGTTTGATTGGCAAACTGAGAATAATGATATCTGCCAGAGGAGCAAAACTAGCAAAATCATCCGTTGCACGGTCAATCATGCCTTCTTTCAAGGCGATATCTCTCGAAACTTGACTGCGATTATAACCTAAAATTTCATAATCTGGATGATCGCGTTTGATGCCAAGGGCCATAGAGGCTCCAATCAATCCAAGACCTGCGATATAGACTGTTTTTGCCATAGGAACTCCTTAATAGTTCTTTGTATAGTCTCGATGTTTTGCCACTGCTTCTTTTAATTCCTCTAGATTGTCTGATGAGAATTTTTCAAGGATTTCTTGTGCCAGAACCGTTGCCACAACAGCTTCCATAACTACACCTGCAGCTGGAAGAGCGGTCGGATCACTTCTTTCAACAGTTGCCTTGTAAGGTTCGTGGGTTTCGATATCCACACTCATGAGTGGTTTGTAGAGAGTAGGAATGGGCTTCATCACGCCTCGAACAACGATAGATTGCCCATTGGTCATACCACCTTCAAAGCCACCTAGATTATTGGTACGGCGGGTATAACCGTCTTCTTTAGACCAGAGAATTTCATCCATGACTTGGCTGCCTTTACGATAACCAGCTTCAAAGCCAAGACCAAATTCCACCCCTTTAAAGGCATTGATAGAGACAACAGCTTGGGCCAATCTTGCATCCAATTTTCTGTCCCATTGGACATAGGAACCAAGACCAACTGGAACACCTCCAACGACTGTCTCCACAACCCCACCGATGGTATCACCGTCACGTTTGATTTGGTCAATATAATCCTTGATTTCCTGTTCTCTTTCTTGGTTGACAATAGAAACTTCAGACTGGGCAGCTCTTTCCTTAATCTCAGCAACTGTGAGATCTTCAGGAACATCGATTTCCTTGCCACCAAAGACTACAACATGGTTGGCAATCTCCATATCCAGCTCAGCCAAGAGGCGTTTGGCTACTGCCCCAACTGCCACCCGCATGGTGGTTTCACGGGCAGATGAACGCTCCAAAGAATTTCTCAAATCGTCAAAACGGTACTTGATGCCCCCAACCAAGTCGGCATGACCTGGCCGAGGATGAGTGATTTTCCGTTTGCTTTTAAGTCGCTCTTCAATGTCTTCCGCAGACATGATATCCAACCATTTTTGGTGGTCCTTATTGATGACATCCATGGTAATGGGAGCCCCTGTCGTCTTCCCATGGCGAACACCCGAAGTAAAGACAACCTGGTCACTCTCAATCTTCATACGGCCACCGCGGCCGTATCCACCCTGACGGCGTTTAAGGTCGCCATTGATATCATCAGCTGTCAAAGGAAGTCCAGCTGGAATTCCTTCAATGATAGCCGTCAGACGGGGACCGTGTGATTCTCCTGCAGTTAAATATCTCATACACTCTCCTTATTTTACCAAGTAGTCTTTCATCTCTTCCAGAGAAACTGAGTGGATAGTCGCTGAACCGAGCTCTGGCACCAAGACCAATTTCAAGGTATTGCCACGCGCTTTCTTATCATGAGTCAAAGCCTGATAAAGCTTATCAACATCCCAGTTTTCATAGTCAACAGGTAGTCCAAATTTCTGACACATAGCTGTAATAGACTGGGTTATCCCTTCTGACATAAGGCCTTTTTCCTCAGCAACCTTGGAAATCTGTACCATTCCCATGGCCACAGCTTCTCCATGCATGACTTTTCCATAACCGGCCGTTGCTTCAATGGCATGACCAATAGTGTGGCCAAAATTGAGGTAAAGGCGAACACCATTGTCCAACTCATCATCAACCACCATCTTGCGCTTAACCTGGCAAGAATGTTCAATCAAGGTCTCTGCATATTCCAGTATGCTCTCTACAGAACCATCTAGCTCCGTCAAAATTTTCCACAGTTCTGGATCCTCAATCAAGCCATACTTGATAACTTCACCCATCCCTTCAATCAACTCTCTTTTTCCAAGCGTTTCAAGGACAAGCGGATCAATCAGAACCCCATCTGGTTGGGCAAAGGTACCCACCATATTTTTAGCAAATGGAGTATTAACACCTGTCTTTCCACCGATAGACGAATCAACTTGAGCAGTCAAACTGGTCGGTATCTGAACAAAATGAATGCCCCGCATATAGGTAGAGGCTACAAAACCAGCCAGGTCCCCAACGACACCGCCACCAAGAGCCACGATTCCATCGCTACGAGTCAGACCTTGCTTGACTAAAAATTCATAGACTTTCTGAACAGTGGTTAAATTCTTTCTTTCTTCCCCTTCTAAAAAGTCAAAAACTACTACCTGAAAACCAGCATCTTCTAGGCTGAGCTTGACCTTCTCTGCATAAAGAGAAGCTACATGGTTATCTGTCACAATGACTACTTTTTGTGGTTGCCAGAGTTCTCGCAACCATTGACCAGCCTGAGCCAGACAGCCTTTTTCAATCTGAATATCATAAGGATGACGAGGAATATCGATTCTGATTTTCATAGGAGAATCTCCCTTTCTTTATTGGTATTTTTCTGTTAAAGACTGCCAAATCTCTTCTGTTGGCATTTCCTTGCCTGTCCACAGTTGAAAAGCTTCTGCAGCTTGATAGAGCAACATTCCCAGACCATTGACCGCTGGATTTCCTTGACTTCTGGCCCATTTCAAAAACGGCGTTTCAAAGGGTTGGTAAATGATATCTGCTACTAGGAGAGTTTCTGGTATGACTATGTTTTCAGGAACTGGAGATGATTGACCATCCATCCCTACACTTGTCGCATTGACTAGTAAATCAGACTCAGCAATCCTTGCTTGCAGTTCAGAAACATCTTCTAAAACATACAAGTCCACCTTAAAGCCTGTCTGCTCCTGTAACTTGTCTAGGTAAGGTCTTGTTTTTTCCATAGAAACTGAACGAACAAAGACAGAAATCTGACTGACACCATCCAAAATAGCCTGTGCCAAAATTGATTTAGCCGCACCACCTGCACCCAGCAGAGTCATCTTTTTACCTGAAATTGTAAAAGAAGGCAAGCTCTTATAAAATCCCTTGCCATCTGTATTATATCCAATTAAATTGCCATTCTCATTGACAACCGTATTAACCGCACCAATTAAGCGCGCTTCATAGCTCAACTCATCCAAAAAAGGAATCACCTGCTCCTTATAGGGCATGGACAGGTTGATGCCAAACATCTGGTAGCGACGAATATTGGCCACTGTTTCTACCAAATCACCCGCTTCAATCTCCCAAGCCACGTAAGCACCATTGGTAGCTGTCGCCTCAAAGGCCCTATTATGGATGAAGGGGGAAATAGAATGCTTAATAGGATTGGCAACAACGGCAGCTAAACGTGTATAGCCATCAAGCTTCATCCAAAATCTCCCGAATTTTTTTCATGTTAGCTAAGGAAATCTGACCTGGGGCACTGGCCTCATCTAGACTAGCAAAAGACCAGCTAGAACCTGTCACATCCGCAGTGATACGAGAGACCTTGCCCACCTTGCCCATAGAAATCGTCACATATTCCTGCTCAGGATTGAGGATTTTAAAGCCTCGTGTATAGTTCATCAAGTCTAGCACATCCTGCTCCGTGTGAGCCATCACCGCAACCTTAACAAGTTTTGGATTTAAGCTCGTCAACTCTGACAAGATTTCCATCATGTTTTCAGGTGTTTCTTGGAAATTATGGTAACTCAAAACGAGATTTGGGAAGTCCAGCATTTCCTCAAAAACATCCTTGTAGCTGTAATACTCAAAATCAATATAGTCTGGTTGATAGAGTTGTGCCACTTCCTTGATTAGATGGATATATTCTTCTGGAGAAAGGTCGATTTCTCCCCCTTCAGAACGAGTTCGCAACGTGAAAACCAATTCACGGCCTGCGAATTTTTCAAAAATAGCTGGAGCCACCTGCAAAATCGCTTCTTTAGGCAGATAGTCGGCACGCCATTCAATGATGTCGGCATCCAGGTACCTCGTAGCATCCAGAGCCTGGACCTCCTCTAAACTTCTTGGCATTACTGAAACAATTAATTTCATTTACTAACCTTCATACTAATCACCTTGAGGTAATTACTACTTTCATCTTTTTTATTATAGGCAAAATCTGCTGGAAGATCGTATTTATTTAAAATCTGGTAACTTCTTCCTGCAAAGCCTTTATCAATTTGTTCTGTAAATTTCTGGCGGGATACATTGGCAGCATTGGTACTAGCAACGATAATCCCTCCAGGATTTAAAATCTCAAGACTCTGGGAAATCAACTTGTGATAATCCTTGGCCACAGAGAACGTTTGTTTTTTGTTCCGAGCAAAGCTAGGCGGATCTAAGACAATCACATCGTAAGTCAAGCCTTTTCGCTTAGCATACTTGAAATACTCAAAGACATCCATGATTATGAAACGATGGTCGTCTGTGCTGATTCCATTTGCCTGAAAATGCGCTTGAGACAATTCTCGTGAACGTTTGGCTAAATCAACAGAAGTTGTCTGGCTTGCTCCCCCCATGGCCGCAGCTACTGAAAAAGCTGCTGTATAAGAAAACATATTGAGCAAGGATTTATCCATAGCCAATCCATCCACTAAACTACCGCGAACTTCATGCTGATCTAGGAAAATCCCTGTCATCAAGCCATCATTCATAAAGACTTGATAGAGGACACCATTTTCCAAAACAGTGAAAAATTCAGGTGCTTCTTGGCCATAAATATGGGCAGATTCATAGTCCAAACCCTTAAAGCGGATCTTCTCATATACTCCTAAAACCTCAGGAAAAACCTGTCTAAAGGCTTCTGAGATAACCTTGCGAATCTGATAAACATAAGAGTTATACCAAGAAAAGACAGCGTAGTCGCCATAAAGGTCCACTGTCAGACCGCCAAAGCCATCTCCCTCTTGGTTGAAGAGACGAAAGGCAGTTGTCAATTCATCTTGATAGTAGGCACTTCTCTTTTCTTTAGCTTGTCTAAACAGCGTTTCAAAGAAAGCTTGACTGAAGGTCACCTTGTCTGTGCTCACAAACCATCCCAAGCCCTTGTTTTGCTGAGAAAGGTAGGCAGTACCAAGAAAGGTGCCTTCTTGACGATAGACTTCTACTTCCTGATCCTTGAGATGAACGTCTGTAAGGTCGCTAGCTTCTAGTAAAACTATTCCTTTAGCGAGCTTCTTTTCAACCCTTTTGCTGACTCTTACTCTATTCATAGTCACTATTATAGCAAATTTTGTGACAATTCTCAAAAAAGAAACTACCCTTGCTTTTTTACTTTCATTTTAAAAAATAGTATACTATACTAATAAAAAGTTAGAAATATTTGTATGAGAATCACAATAAAAGATGCTCTTCCGTCTTGGAGGAGCATTTCTTTTTATCAAGTAACCAACTAGCTCATCTTTTTTCTATTTCTGCCAATATGCGTGACAGGTAGTAATGATAGCCAAAAATAGCAAGACCAAGCAAGAGGATAAGAGCTCCTACTCCCAAGCTGATGGCAAGGATAGGGGAGAGAGACCGAACCAAGAATAAGCTCCCTATTACAAGGGCCATTAAGATTGCACTATAAATAAAAATCAAAACAATTGCGACTATACGATTTGAACGGTTCACCAGGTCCGTAATGTTACTCCAATTGGTTGACAAATTTTTCACGTCCTTAAGGTAATGGTGGCAAGAAAGGATGACACTGGCAAGGATCCATGCCACAAGAAGGTAAATCATCGAAAGGATGGGCAAGCCTAGATATAGAGAAAGGCCAAGTAAAGTCAGAACTGGTAAAAAGGACTGGACAGCAAATATAATCCAAAATTTCACTTTCACATAACGAGCAAAGTCAAAGGGTAAACTCTTAAGAAAATCAACATTTTCCCTCTCCAAGGACAAGGCAATTGAATGCAGGCTGGTGATATTGTTATTGACAACTGCTATAAAGAGAGCTATAAAAAACAAGAGTAACCAGTATGGAGGATGAATATCTGGAACTATCTGAGAATCTCGGATTTTGGAAATCAGACCGATCATCATGAGATAAGGAAGGAAAGCACTTGTAAAAAGCACTGTAATCACGCCAGTCCCCTGTCCCAAGAGGGTGAGGTGGTAGCGTAAAACCATACGGAAAAATCCCTTTTTAGTAGTTGAAATTCTCTCCTTACTGCGACGTTCTTTCTTGACCTTCTCCTCACTGTTAAGCAGAATCACGTCATAAAAATGAGGAAGAACCTTCTTTTTGGTCAGGTAAAGTAAGAAGACAGTTAGAGTTATCCAAGCGAGCAGACCCAGTATGGCTTCTGTCGAAAAAGGCTCCACTGCTATTTTGTAAAAGATATGAAGAGGATAAAGGAGAAATGGAATGTCTCTAACTTTGTCAACAATACTTCCAAAAGTCGACTGTAGAAAGAGGACAAATATTAAAGGTATGAGAACTCCTATCCCAATCATCACATTAGCAAAAATAGACTGATACTTTCTGAAGACCGTAGTCTGAGCCAAGAAATGTACTGCCACTACCATCACTAAAGTGACAGAGACAAATAATAAGGCCAAGGACAGCAGCATCAAAGGCAAGCCCAGCCAAATAGAAGGAGCTAGCCTAATATAGAGGACTAGAAAATAAGCTAAGATTGGTACAATTCCAGTTAGAGCTGGCAAGAGAACAGACAGTCCTTTAGCAATTATAATCTCTGATTCTTTAAAGGCATAGGGCCTATACGATACCAAATCCTTACTCTCATAAAAGACATTGTAAAATGCAGTGAAAGAAGTTGAAAAGGCAAGCACCAGTAAAATAGCAACCATGGTACTAAAAAAACTTGGCCTTTCCTCAAAAGGAAAACGAAAGGCTATATTTATAAACATGAAAAGCATCAAGAGACTGGAAAAAATGTAAGAACTTAGGACTCTAGCGGAAACATTTACTTTTTTCCCAGGATTCTTAGCTTGCTTCTTTCGTAGGTTAGCCAGATTAGCTTCTTGAGATGAATAGAGGATATTGATATCAACTAATTTTTTAATGACCTTGAGACGCATCTGAAACCTCCTCTTTTCTACCAGCAAGGCTAAGGTAGATACTTTCCAAAGACTGGTCTGGGTGGTCTTTTCTCAAGTCCTCCACACTACCACAATAAATCAAATGTCCCTTTTTCAAAATGGCAATCCGATCACAGACTTGCTCTGCCACCTCTAGGACATGGGTTGAAAACAAGACTGTCTTGCCTTTTTGCGCATGCTCCTTCATCATTTGCTTCAAATCAAAGGCAGCCTGAGGGTCCAAACCAGTCAAGGGTTCGTCCAAGACCCAAATATCAGGATCAGACAAGAGTGCTCCGATGACAAAGACTTTCTGACGCATTCCGTGAGAAAGGGTTTCAATAACCTGATAGCGGTTTTCAGCAAAATCAAAAACACTCAATAGCCTAGCTAAACTAGCTTCCAAGTCAGAGCTGCTCAGATTATAAGAAGAGGCGATTAATTCCCAAAATTCATTGGCTGTTAAACGCAAAAATAAGTCAGGCGAGTCTGCTACATAGCCAATCTTTCGTTTAATAGCCAATCGATTTTCCGATAACTCCTGACCATCTACTAAAATACGACCACTACTGGGCGAAATGATACTGACTAAGGATTTTATAGTGGTCGATTTTCCAGCACCATTATGGCCAATCAAGCCCATAATCTCCCCATTTTCAATCTGCAGATTGAGATTGCTCAAGGCCTCTTTATCACCATACAACTTACTAACATTTTGAAATTCAATCATGAGAAATCTCCTCTCTTTATCTATGTAATTTACTATAATTATAGCGCTTTCATTTTAAAAATCAACATTTTATATAAAATAGTCAAAAACTTATTATTCAGTTTTACGCAAACGTTTGAGCTAACCAATACTTTATGATAGAATAAAGAACAAGATTGACAAGTAAGAGGAAACATCATGCAAAATCAAACACTCATGCAATACTTTGAATGGTATCTGCCCCACGACGGTCAGCACTGGACGCATCTGGCTGAAGATGCTCAACACCTAGCTGATCTCGGTATCAGCCATGTATGGATGCCACCAGCTTTTAAGGCGACCAATGAAAAAGATGTAGGTTATGGGGTCTATGACTTATTCGACTTAGGAGAGTTTAACCAAAAAGAAACTGTCCGCACCAAGTATGGTTTTAAAGAAGACTATCTTCAAGCCATTCAAGCTCTAAAAGCACAGGGAATTCAACCTATGGCCGATGTGGTGCTCAACCACAAGGCTGCTGCTGATCACATGGAAGCCTTTCAGGTTATCGAAGTGGATCCGGTTGACCGTACAGTTGAACTTGGAGAACCCTTCACTATCAATGGCTGGACTAGCTTTACCTTCGATGGTCGCCAAGATACCTATAATGACTTCCACTGGCACTGGTACCACTTCACCGGTACAGACTATGATGCCAAACGCCGCAAGTCTGGGATTTATCTGATTCAAGGAGACAACAAGGGTTGGGCAAATGAGGAATTGGTCGATAATGAAAACGGTAACTACGACTACCTCATGTATGCCGACCTAGACTTTAAACATCCTGAAGTCATCCAAAATATCTATGACTGGGCTGACTGGTTCATGGAAACGACTGGTGTAGCTGGTTTCCGCTTGGATGCTGTTAAACACATTGACTCTTTCTTCATGCGCAATTTTATCCGTGATATGAAGGAAAAATACGGTGAGAATTTCTATGTTTTTGGTGAATTTTGGAATCCTGACAAGGAAGCCAATCTAGACTACCTTGAAAAAACGGAAGAACGATTCGACCTTGTTGATGTTCGTCTCCACCAGAATCTCTTTGAAGCCAGTCAAGCTGGCGCAAACTATGACCTTCGTGGTATTTTCACAGATAGCTTGGTTGAACTCAAACCTTACAAGGCTGTGACTTTTGTCGACAACCACGATACCCAACGTGGTCAGGCTCTTGAATCTACTGTTGAAGAATGGTTCAAACCAGCAGCCTATGCCCTCATTCTATTACGCCAAGATGGTCTTCCATGTGTCTTTTACGGAGACTACTATGGGATTTCAGGGCAGTATGCTCAGCAAGATTTCAAAGAAGTCCTTGACCGCCTCCTAGCTATCCGAAAAGATTTGGCTTATGGAGAACAAAATGACTACTTTGATGATCCTAACTGTATTGGTTGGGTACGCTCAGGTGCTGAAAATCAATCCCCAATAGCAGTCTTGATTTCAAATGACCAAGAAAACAGCAAATCAATGTTTGTCGGCCAAGAATGGGCTAACCAAACCTTTGTAGATTTACTCGAAAACCACCAAGGTCAAGTTACAATTGATGAGGAAGGTTATGGACAATTTCCAGTCTCAACTGCTTCGGTAAGTGTCTGGGCAGCTAATACAATCTAATTGCCAATGATTATAAAGCCAGGTCCAAACGGATTTGGCTTTTTTGCATTCACAAAAAGACCTACCCAAATGGATAGATCTTTACTTGATTACAATTTACCTGCTACTGCATCCAACAATTCTTGAATCTTAGCTTGGTTGCTTCCTCCTGCCATGGCCATGTCTGGTTTACCACCACCACGTCCATCGACGATTGGTGCCAATTCTTTGACAAGGTTTCCTGCATGAAGGTCTTTTGTCTTGCTTGCTACAAGGACATTGACTTTGTCACCGATAGCAGCAACTAGGACAAGAAGATCAGAGTAGTCTTTTTGTTTCCAGTTATCTGCAAAGGTACGAAGGGCACCTGCATCTGATACAGACACTTGACTAGCAATGTAACGGTGACTGTTGACTTCCTTCACATCCTTGAAGATGTCGCCTGCAGCTGCAGCTGCAGCTTTTTCTTTCAACTCAGCATTTTCTTTTTGAAGTTGACGAAGTTGTTCTTGAAGTCCTTCTACTTTGTGAGGAACTTCCTTAACTTGAGGTGCTTTCAAGGTTGCTGCGACAGCTTTAAGAGCATCTTCTTGTTCACGGTAGGCTTCAAAGGCTTCCTTACCAGTCACTGCCAAGATACGGCGAGTTCCTGATCCGATCCCTTCTTCTTTGACAATCTTGAAAAGACCAATTTCAGAAGTGTTGCCAACGTGGGTACCACCACAAAGCTCGATAGAGTAGTCACCGATAGTAACAACACGGACTTCTTTGCCGTATTTCTCACCAAAGAGAGCCATCGCACCCATTTCTTTAGCAGTGTCAATATCTGTTTCAACTGTCTTCACTTCAAGAGCTTCCCAGATTTTTTCGTTGACTTGCTGTTCAATCGCACGCAATTCTTCAGCAGTCACAGCTTGGAAATGCGTAAAGTCAAAGCGAAGGAATTCAACTTCGTTAAGAGAACCTGCCTGTGTTGCGTGGTTTCCAAGGATATTATGAAGGGCAGCGTGAAGCAAGTGAGTCGCAGTGTGGTTCTTCATGACACGGTGACGACGATTAGTATCAATTGCCAAGGTATATTCTTGGTTTAAGGCAAGCGGTGCAAGGACTTCAACTGTGTGAAGAGCTTGTCCGTTTGGTGCTTTTTGAACATTTGTCACAGTAGCTACAACCTTACCTGACGCATCCAAGATTTGTCCATGGTCAGCTACTTGTCCACCCATTTCAGCATAGAATGGCGTTTCCGCAAAGATAAGAGAGGCAGTTCCTTCTGACACAGCTTCTACTTCTGTATTGTCAGCCACGATAGCTACCAATTTAGAAGACAATTGTGATGCTTCATAGTTAAAGCGGCTTTCCACTGTGATGTTTTGAAGGGTTTCATTTTGCATCCCCATTGAGCCACCCTTGACAGCTGAGGCACGCGCACGTTCTTGCTGTTCTTTCATGGCTGCTTCAAAACCTTCACGGTCTACAGTCATGCCAGATTCTTCAGCGATTTCTTCAGTCAATTCAACTGGGAATCCATAAGTATCATAAAGTTTGAATACATCTGAACCAGCAATGACAGATTGACCTTTTTCTTTCAAGTCAGCTACAATGCCTTGGGCAAAGTATTGACCTGAGTGAAGGGTACGAGCAAATGACTCTTCCTCGCTCTTAACGATTTTTTCGATAAAGTCACGTTTTTCAAGCACTTCTGGGTAGTAGCTTTCCATGATTTTTCCAACGGTTGGAACGAGTTTGTAAAGGAAAGGCTCGTTGATTCCCAATTTTTGACCATGCATAGACGCACGACGGAGGAGACGACGAAGGACATAACCACGACCTTCATTTCCTGGAAGTGCACCATCACCGATGGCAAATGAAAGTGAACGGATGTGGTCAGCGATAACCTTAAAGCTCATGTTGTCGCCATCTTGGTCATAGACCTTACCAGACAATTTCTCCACTTCACGGATGATTGGCATGAAGAGATCTGTTTCAAAGTTAGTCTTAGCCCCTTGGATAACTGCCACCAAACGCTCCAAACCAGCGCCCGTATCAATGTTCTTGTGTGGCAATTCCTTGTATTCGCTACGAGGAACAGCAGGGTCTGCGTTAAATTGTGACAAAACGATGTTCCAGATTTCGATATAACGGTCGTTTTCAATATCTTCTGCAAGTAAACGAATACCGATATTTTCTGGGTCAAAAGCTTCTCCACGGTCAAAGAAAATCTCTGTATCTGGTCCAGAAGGTCCAGCACCGATTTCCCAGAAGTTATCTTCGATTGGAATCAAGTGGCTTGGATCCACTCCTACTTCAATCCAGCGGTTGTAAGAATCCTTATCTTCAGGATAGTAGGTCATATAAAGCTTTTCAGCTGGGAAGTCAAACCACTCAGGGCTTGTCAAAAGCTCATAAGCCCAAGTGATGGCTTCGTCACGGAAGTAATCCCCGATAGAGAAGTTCCCCAACATTTCAAACATAGTATGGTGACGTGCAGTCTTCCCTACGTTTTCAATGTCGTTGGTACGGATAGCCTTTTGCGCATTGGTAATACGTGGATTTTCAGGAATGATGGTCCCATCAAAGTATTTCTTAAGGGTTGCTACCCCAGAGTTGATCCACAAAAGAGTTGGATCATTTACAGGAACCAAGCTCACTGATGGTTCTACAGAGTGACCTTTGGTCGCCCAGAAATCAAGCCACATTTGGCGTACTTGTGCACTAGATAGTTGTTTCATATTGTCTCCTTATTACTTGTTTAATTTGATTGGCTTTCCAGCATTTCCACATAGTCAATAGCGACACAGAGAGAAATGACTAGGTCTGCATAAGCGTCCTCAAGGACTGTTACGTTATAAGTAGAGGTCAGATGGAAGAGTTCTTTCCTGATTTCCGCAATCAACTGATTGCGATCATCCAGTAGTTTGAAATTCAAGTCCCAGATATTGCCCTCGATACGAAGCCCCAGATTATCAAACTCATACTTATCTCGCCAGAAGGTCAACTTCTTACGAATGACAAAACTCGATCCGTCCTGAAGCTGAATCTCAAAACGAGGAAGTAGAGTCCAAATATCTTTACTAATCTCACTGACTTGGTTACCAAATGCATCATAGATAGTAAAGGTTTTGGGAATTTTAAAAAATGATCCCTCTACCTGATAGGCGATTTCTCCCCTGTCATCCTTGATAGCAAAGCGCTCGCCTCCAAGACGAAACTTTTGTTTGACAAGAAATGTTTTCATCAACACCTCCAAAAAATCAAAAGACAAGTTCATATCACGAAGGGCGAAAAACCGCGGTACCACCTTCATTCAATGAACTTGTCATTCTCTTATTCTTATGCAATTGTATGATTGAGTAGCATGACTTTCTAGCTTAGATGGCTCGCAGCACCGCCATTTCTCTGGACTAAGACAAGTGAAAATCAATTCTCAACTTTCTTATTATAACGTTTTTTTAAGCTTGCGTCAACTGGAAATAATTCTAACCAATAGTAGTGAGTTAGCTTTATAAATTAACCTCTTAATTTATCTAGATCTACTTTGTGATGTTTGATGAGCTTTAGGCTTATAAATTGAAATTTTAACTCGTGTACGTTTCAAATCAACTTCCTCTCCTACTTTCGGACTTTGATCTACTACAGTCCCCTCCGATGTACCTTCAGGAGCAGTTGAAACTTCTACTCTTTCAATATTGGCTTCTTTAATACCAACAATGTTGATTAAATTATTTTTGGTAAACTCAAAACTTGAACCTGCATAATTTGGCATTTTAGCGCTAGTTCGTTCTTTTGCAACAGTCAAAATAATATCGGATGAATCATTCAAATCATATAAAGTTCCCTCCGATAAACTCTGACGTAAAATTGTACCAGGAGAATATTCATCACTTTCTTCTTCCTCAACTTTTATATGATTCTCAGTAATTTTTCTACTCTTCAATTCTGATATAGCATCAGATTTACTTAAACCAATAAGGTTTCCAATATATACTTTTGTTGGCTGTGGTCTAGAAGAGGCAGAACTTGTTGATGAAGTTTGTTTATCTTTAGATTTATTTCCACCAAGAGAAGCTTGCTTTGTAGAACTTGTGGAGGTGGAAGATACAACACTAGAACTACTATTTAAAATAGCAGTTTTATCTTCATTATTTTTTTTGCTAGGAGTAAATAGGATGTACAATGCAGCTACTACAAACAATAAAAAAACAAGAATAAACGGAATAAAATACATCATTCTTCGTCTTTTTTCATTTTGTCTATTAATTTCTTTAACTTCTTCTAGATTGGCTATTTCTTGACTCAACATCTCTTCAAGTAGAACTAACTGTTGTTCATCTGTAGCTTGTGCCATCTGTAGTTTAATTTGATAAATTCTGTTTTCGTAGAAACGCTCCTCCTCCCTCTCACCTTGACGTTCTAATATGATATTTTGTTCTTTTAGTTCTGAAATCTCTAAATCTTTAAATAACCTATCTGAATTACCTGTTGCAAATTTCTTCGCCATTTTCTTCCCTCCTAATTTGCATTATAACCATGTTCTTTAGATTTTAATACTTTTTTCCAATATTGTTCACGTTGAAGTGCCTTTTGTTTTTCAACTTCATTCTTTGGAAAAATCTCTAATAAACTATATTGAAAATACTTTTTAATATAGTTTATTCCATATTTTTCGACTATCTCACACAATCTTTTATTCGGATAACGATTTTCTTCCATTTCGGATTTATCATAGCCTTCACTTAAGTATGTAGACCATCTTCCGTAAACTCCATTATCTCCATAAGCAGAACCTACATAGAGCTTTCCTGTCTTAACATCAGTAATAACATAGACACCATAAACAGCTGATAGATATTGTCTCCAAGAACTGTTTGCCCAATTTTTCTTTAATTCTTGATAAGAAAATGAAATATTTTCATAACCTGGAAAATGAGACGTTTGATTAAAATAGGAAATACTGTTTACAGATTCTACTACAACTGATTCAATTATTTTAGGATTAACATAAAACCATGATTGACCTGTATTAGTATGATTAACCAAAACTTTTTCTATAAACTTATCATACTCTTTTAATCGTTCAGTTAAAGCGAACTTAACATGATGGTTCCCATAGGTCACTTGCTTTATCTGACTATTCGTTTCTTTTATAAGATAGGCACCAACAAAGAGCCATTTATGATACTCCACTTCTATAAATTGAAACTGGATTTCGTTTCTACGATTTCGACTTTTTTTATCTGAACCATTACTTAAAATCCATGGTAAAAAATCTTCAGATCCACTGATATAATCATCAACAAAACTATAATCATCCCAATTCTTGTTAAATCGTAACTTAATACGATACCCTTTATACTCCGATTGTGACAATAACTCATTAAATCTGAAAATATCCTTCAAATATATCTTTTCATTCATATTTTATTTCTCTTTTATTTATATTGAAAATTTTGCATAATCTCTCTTATATCATTATACAGAAGGTCTTAATAACGGTCAAGGGCTTAAATATTTTTTTCAAAGGTTTATTGAGAATTGAATTTTTCAATTTCATACTGACACTTCCATCTGATTCAAAAAAAACGAACCAGCTTGACTGATTCGTTTCGTGACTGCTAACTCTACTTCCGATACATTTTAAACTGTAGGAAGAGGTCGCTATATTTGCCTGTCCATTTATGGTCAAATTTCTCATAAACTTCTAGGTGTTTCATAGTTTCAGCATCTGGATAGAAGGCCTTGTCTTCTTTTTTCTCCTCTGGGAGCAATTCCTTAGCTGGTAGGTTTGGTGTTGAATAGCCGACATACTCTGCATTTTTAAGAGCATTTTCAGGTTTCAACATAAAGTTGATAAAGGCATAGGCTGCATCTTGGTTTTTGACTGTTTTGGGAATCACCATATTGTCAAACCAAAGGTTGCTGGCCTCAGTCGGTACCACATAGCGTAGATTTTCATTTTTTTCTAGCATCTGGCTGGCTTCACCAGAGAAGGTCACGCCGATAGCAGCATTGTTCTGAATCATGTAGCCCTTCATCTCGTCCGCCACAATAGCCTTGATATTTGGAGTCAGTTTGTAGAGTTTGTCTACTGTCTCTTCTAACTGCTGGGTATCCTTGGAGTTGAGGCTGTAGCCAAGGGAGTTAAGTCCTAGTCCCAGCACCTCACGCGCCCCATCAAAAAGCATGATAGAGTTCTTATACTCTGGCTTCCAGAGGTCATCCCAATGCTCAGGCGCTTCATCTACCATGGTTTCATTGTAGACAATTCCCAGTGTTCCCCAGAAGTAAGGGATGGAGAATTTATTGCCTGGGTCAAAGGACTGGTTGAGGAACTCTGGTCCGATATTTTCAAGACCTTCAAGTTTTGAATAATCAAGCGGAACCAAGAGATCTTCGTCCTTCATCTTGTTAATCATGTATTCACTAGGAATGGCAATATCGTAGGTCGTTCCACCCTGCTTGATCTTGGTATACATGGCTTCATTGGAGTCAAAAGTCTCGTACTGGACTTGGATTCCTGTTTCTTCTGTGAACTGAGTCAAGAGTTCAGGATCTATATAGTCCCCCCAGTTGTAGATAACCAGTTTTTGACTATCTCGGCTATTGATTTTACTATCTAAATGCGTCGCAATTCCCCACAAGACGAGGATAATGGCTACAATTCCTGCTAAAAATGAATAGAGTTTTTTCATGCTTGCTCCTCCTTCTCACGTGAGATAAAGTAATAACCAACAACCAGGATAATACTAAAGAGAAAGACGAGGGCAGACAGGGCATTGATTTCTAAGGAAATCCCCTTGCGAGCACGAGAGTAAATCTCGACTGATAGGGTTGAAAAGCCATTTCCCGTTACAAAGAAGGTCACGGCAAAGTCATCCAGTGAATAGGTGAAGGCCATGAAATAACCTGCAATGATAGACGGAGTCAGGTAAGGAAGCATGATTTCCTTGAACATCTGAAATTGACTGGCACCAAGGTCATAGGCCGCATGAATCATATCGCCATTCATTTCCTTGAGTCGAGGTAAGACCATCAAGACCACGATAGGAATGGAGAAGGCTACGTGACTAGATAGAACAGTCAAAAAGCCAAGTGAAAACTTGAGTTGGGTAAAGAGAATCAAGAAGCTGGCACCAATCATAACATCGGGCGCAACCATGAGGATATTATTGAGTGAAAGAAAGGCTTCTTGGTATTTCTTACGAGACTGGTAGATGTAAATAGCGCCGAAAGTCCCGATAATGGTCGCTATCAAGGCTGACAGGAAGGCCAAGAAAAAGGTTTGAGTCACAATCAACATGAGACGACCATCGCCAAACATGGTTTTAAAATGGCTCAAACTAAAGCCTGTAAAGCTATTCATGTCGTTACCTGCGTTAAAGGCGTAGCCAATCAAGTAAAAAATCGGCAGGTAGAGGACAAGAAAGACCAGTCCCAGATAAAGGTTGGCAAATTTTTTCATCGTTCTCTCCTTTCCTTGGTCACCCACATGGTAATGAACATGGTCAAGATGAGAATCACACCGATGGTTGAACCCATACCGTAGTTGTCATTGGTTAGGAAGTTCTGCTCAATGGCTGTCCCCAGTGTAATAACGCGGTTCCCACCAATCAAACGGGTCAGCATGAAGAGACTCAAGCTTGGAATAAAGACCGACTGAACCCCACTTCGCACCCCATTCATAGATAGAGGGAAGATGACATGGCGGAAGGTCTCCCACTTGGTCGCACCGAGGTCATAGCTGGCATTGATGAGATTATTATCCATATCGTCCAAGACGTTGAAGATTGGCAAAATCATAAAGGGAAGCTCGATGTAGCTTGCGACAAAGATAAAGGAGAAATCGGTAAAGAGCAACTGCTGTGAACCGATCCCGATAAATTCCAAGAATTGGTTAATAGAGCCATTCTGACCAAAAATTCCGATAAAGGCATAGGCCTTGAGGAGCAAATTGATCCAAGTCGGCAGGATAATCAGCATGAGCCAGAGTTGACGGTGCTTGAGACGGGTCAAAAAGAGGGCTGTTGGATAGCTGATAAGCAAGGTCACAAAGGTCACAATTCCTGCATAGAGTACTGAGTTGAAACTCATTTTTAGGTAGGTCAAGTTTTGTGACGTAAAGTAGGACTTATAATTTTCTAAACTAAACTGGCCTTCAATGTTGAAAAAGGATTGTCCGAAAATCAAGACCAAGGGTGCCAATACAAAGAGGGCAATCCAAAGCATGTAGGGCACTACAAAGAGTTTAGAACTTGTTTTCTTCATCTCTTTCCTCCTCGATTGCATTGATCAGACCTGCTTCTTGCTCTTCGATTTCTACGTACTCCTCAATACGAGCATCGAACTCTTCTTCAGTTTCGTTGAGACGCATGATATGGATGTCTTCTGGTTCAAAGTCCAGACCGATTTCCTCACCCACAATGGCCTTGCGAGTCGAGTGGATCATCCATTCATTTCCAAGTTCGTCATAGGCGATAATTTCATAGTGCACCCCACGGAAGAGCTGGGTATCGACCTTAACTTGGAGCTTGCCTTCTTCAGGAAGGGTAATCCGCAAGTCCTCTGGACGAATCACGACCTCAACAGGTTCATTTGGCTTCATCCCACCATCGACCGCTTCGAAGCGTTTGCCGTTAAACTCAACCAAGTAGTCCTCAATCATGGTACCTGGCAAGATGTTTGACTCGCCGATAAAGGTGGCAACAAAATGGTTAATTGGCTCATCGTAGATGTCCACAGGTGTTCCTGACTGGACAATCTCGCCATCATTCATAACAAAAATCCAGTCACTCATAGCCAGGGCTTCCTCCTGATCGTGAGTGACAAAGACAAAGGTAATGCCCAAGCGTTGTTGCAGTTCACGCAGTTCGTACTGCATGTCTGTTCTTAATTTCAAGTCCAGCGCTGACAGAGGCTCGTCCAGCAAAACCACACGGGGTTGGTTGATGATGGCGCGGGCAATAGCCACACGCTGACGTTGTCCTCCAGAGAGTTTACGGATGGAACGTTTTTCGTAACCTTCCAACTGAACCATCTTTAGAACTTCCGCTACGCGTTGCTCGATTTCTTTCTTGTCAATTTTACGCAAGCGAAGTGGAAAGGCAACATTTTCAAACACATTCATATGTGGAAACAAGGCATAGGATTGGAAGACCGTATGGACATCACGCTTGTTGGTTGGAATGTCGTTGATACGAACACCGTCCAGCAAAATATCTCCAGTCGTAGCATCCAGTAAACCTGCAATAATGTTAAGGATAGTTGATTTACCTGAACCAGACGCGCCTAGAAGAGTATAGAACTTCCCTTCTTCCAACTCAAAGTTGATATCTTTGAGAACCTTGGTGTTGCTGTCTTCAAAAACTTTAGAGACGTTTTTGAATTCAATAATTGGTTTTTTCAATTGTCATTTATTCCTTCTTTTTCATAGATTAACAGATCAGGGCTCTGTCAGGCCGCTACTACCTCGTGTAGGAGATTGAACTGCCTACATTCTTCTGCACTAACGATAGGCTTTCACCCCCTTTCCATGACATAGCAGCAGCTTTTCAACTACAGCTTCCTACTTGCTTTCACCCAAGATACGAACTTCTCTCTCAAGAGTAACGCCAGAGTGTTCCTTGACTTTTTCGATAACAGACTCAATCAAGTCCTCGTAGTCTTTAGCCGTTCCGTCAGCAACATTGATCATAAATCCTGCGTGTTTTTCTGACACTTCTACGCCACCGACACGATAGCCTTTCAAGCCAGCTTCTGAAATTAATTGACCTGCAAAATGACCTACTGGACGCTTAAAGACCGAACCACAAGATGGATATTCTAAAGGTTGCTTGAGTTCACGTAGATGCGTCAAACGATCCATTTCTTGCTTGATAACCTGATGGCTTCCTGGAGCAAGGGCAAATTTAGCTGACAAGACAACTGCACCAGACTCTTGAATGGCTGAATGGCGGTACCCAAAAGCCAAATCTTTGGCAGACAGGGTCTCGATTTCTCCATCCTTGGTCAAGACCTTACAAGACTGCAAGATGTGGGCAATCTCGCCACCATAGGCACCTGCATTCATAAAGACAGCACCGCCGACGCTCCCCGGAATGCCACAAGCAAACTCAAAACCAGTCAAACTATGACGAAGGGCAATGCGTGTTGTTTCAATCAAGTTAGCTCCAGCTTCAGCTTCGATGGTATAGCCATCAACAGAAACATTATTGAGCTTGTCACACAAGATGACAAATCCACGAATTCCACCATCACGAACGATGATATTGCTGGCATTTCCAAGAACCATCCAAGGGATATTTTCTTGATTGGCAAATTTGACAACGCGAGCCAACTCAAAACGATTTCGTGGAAAGACCAGATAATCAGCCTCTCCACCTACTTTTGTATAACTATAGCTATGCAAGGGTTCTTTAAAACGGATATCAATCCCTTCTAAGATTTCAAGCATGTTTTCTTTTACTGACATGACACTCTTCCTTTTACAAAATTCATTCCATTATACCATTTTTAAGACCATTTGACGACCCTAAAAAAATCTTGAGCTTATTTTAAACAAAAAAAGAGGTTTCCCCTCTTTTTATGATTTTTTGCAAAAGATAGCCTTTGTTCCATAGGCAACCAGAACGAGCTCAAGTGCTAAGAACACTTCCACAAAAACTGGATTGGTCAGCCAGCCAACTTGGGCAAGAGATGGTGCCAGGTCAAAGAAGGCATGTAGGCCATAGGCTGCTAGGAGATAAATCCATTTCTTCTGGCGAACAGCTTGGTAAACCCAAACAGTCAAGAGTAATTGGAAACCTAGGGCCAAGATTCGCTCAAAAGCAAGCAAATAAATCTGCCAGACTGATAGTGACTGAATAGTTTTCAACATATTTTCAGACAGCAATTGCATGACCTGTGGATTCTGAGTTTGAACTGCTGAGAGAACGATGTAGAGATTAATCAAACTAGTAAGACCTAGGAAAATCAACTCCAAACCACCATGACCTAACCCATAAGCCAAGGCATCTGCCTTTTCCAAACTTCTTTTTTTCTCCAACCATTTGAAGAAAACAAGGCGAGCTGTTTCCTCAAAAAATGCTGCCATGGCTAGGCCATAGATGATATAGACAAGCGGATGGTCTCGCAAGAGGGCAATACTACCGTCTTTTTGAGGATGTAAAACCAAGATATGCACCAGTTTTTCTAAAATCTGTGAAGAGACAAAGAAGGCAACAGCCCCCAAGCCCAAGACAGCTAGATTAATCTGGTGTTTCTTTTTGGCATACCAAATGCTTCCTATCAAGAAAGCCAGCAACAACACCATGGTAATGATAATATGAATGGTCATTTTCTTCTCCTATTCAGCCTTTTCAATATCTTTTTTCATCTCGTCAACATTGAACTTAGCAAACAAGTATTGACGGTCTTGGACTGGGAAACGTTGGTCCAACTGGTCAACAGCTCCCACCTCAACAATACCTTCCTTGATAACAAAGTTCATGACATGTCCACCGAAAGTCAAATCATCTGATATGAAGTGCAGATGGTAGCCTGCCACACTGACCCCATGGAAAATCTCAGGCGTCCAGAAACCAACAATGGTCCCCGCCACATTGTCACGACTATATTCCGGTTGATGGGTTGCGACATCAGCAAACTTGGTATCTGGTGTCGACTTGGGAATCATGCGCACATGCATATGCGAAAATTCCCCACGAATCTTGATAGAGCGGAAAAGATTTTCCCCATCATAATAAGACTCGATTCGCTCTTCCAATTCCTTGTCTGTCATCTCAAAGCGCTGACGGAAAATGACCTCTGCCTGATGTGGTACTACTGCAGCGTAAGGAATAAGGGCATCTGGTGACACTTCTACAATTTCCGGTTGTTCTCCTGAGCCTTTGGCTTGATAAGCCTTGCCATCCAAGACAATCAATTCTCCATCAATGGAATCCAAGGTTCCCAAACCAAGGTCACCATGCTCCAGCAATTCTCCTACTGTCATGGTACCACCATAAAGGCCTGCCATCAAAGCTCCAAGGGTATTGTATTGAAATAATTTCACTGGTTCCTGCACGTTCTTATCCATTCACTTTCTTGTCTGTTATACTATAAATCTTACTCCTAAGTATACCACATTTGCCCCTAGATGTGAACGATATAAACACTCTAGACATTGCCAAGAAGGAAAAAAAAAGGTACAATGTAACAAAATCAAGGGAGGTCTGGAATGAAGAAACAAAGCAAGTACCAAGAGGTCGTATCTTATCTGAAAAATAGTATCGAGTCTGGACGCTTTCCGACGGGAAGCCGCCTGCCTTCTATCCGTCAACTGAGCCTTGACTTTCACTGTAGCAAGGACACTATTCAACGAGCCCTGCTGGAATTACGGCACGAGCAATACCTCTATGCCAAGCCCCAGAGTGGCTACTATGTCCTAGAACAAGGGCAACATCAAGACCTAGAAATCGAGGTTACCGACGAACATGCCAGCGCCTATGACGATTTCCGACTCTGTATCAATGAAACCTTGATTGGCCGGGAAAACTACCTCTTCAACTACTATGACAACCAAGAAGGTTTAGAAGATCTAAGACAGTCCATTCATAAACTACTCTTTGACCAAGCCCTCTACTGCAAGGCTGACCAACTGGTACTGACTTCTGGCACCCAACAAGCCTTGTTTATCCTCTCTCAAATTTCCTTCCCTAGCCAAGCAAAGGAAATCTTGGTGGAACAGCCGACCTACCATCGGATGAATCGTCTCTTGATTGCTCAGGGCTTGGACTATCAAACGATTGAACGAGGCATTGATGGGATTGACTTGGAGGAGCTGGAAGGTCACTTCAAAACAGGAAAAATTAAGTTTTTCTATACAATTCCTCGTTTTCACTATCCTCTGGGGCATTCCTATTCAGAGCAGGACAAACGGACTATTCTTGACTTAGCTGCCAAGTATGGTGTCTATATCGTAGAGGACGACTATCTGGGGGATTTGGACTCTAAAAAGGGCCAGACCTTCCACTATCTAGATACAGAGGAGCGCGTCATTTACATAAAGTCCTTCTCAACCAGCCTCTTTCCAGCCCTGCGGATAACAGCACTCATCCTTCCAAATGCTATCAAAGAAGCCTTTGTGGCCTATAAAAATATCCTAGACTACGACAGCAACCTTATCATGCAAAAGGCCCTGTCACTCTATATTGACAGTCAACTGTTTGAGAAAAACCGTCTAGCTCGCTTGTCCAATCAGGAAGACTACCAAAAACAAATCGAGGAAAGACTAGCTAACACTCCTTGTCCCCTTCCTCATTATCCCCTACACGATGGTTTATTGCTCGATCTCAGACAGTATCCTAAAATCGCCAGCCTCAAACACAGTCAGCTGGGCTTAGACTTCTTTGAAGAGGCCTATTTAAGCACCTGTCCTTATCAATTTGCCAAGGTGTCCTTAGACAATCTGGAAAATGTTTTAGACTATTTAAAAGCAGAATTGGATTGACTTCCAACTCTGCTTTTTTCTTATACTCTTCGAAAATCAAATTCAAACCACGTCAGCGTCGCCTTACCGTACTCAAGTACAGCTTGCGGCTAGCTTCCTAGTTTGCTCTTTGATTTTCATTGAGTATTATTCTTCAACTTCTGTTAGGCTTGCCGCTTTTTCAAGATATTTTTGGTAGGTACCGTCATCCTTGAGTTTTTGGATGACCTTGTCCACCACTTCTTTTAAATCAGCACTATTTTTTCTAAGGGCAACTGCATTAGCTTCGCCGTCCTTCATCTTCAAGCTGACAGTTGCGACAGCTAAGTCGGCGTTTTTAGCAGCATAGCTAAGGGCAACAGGCTCATCCATGTGAACAGCATCTACTTTTCCAGCCTGCAATTCATTGACAGCTTCACCCATATTGGTTAGGGAAGTCAATTGAGCTTTTGGCAATTGTTCCTTGACCATAGCTTCTGGAACAGTCCCTTTTTGGGCTGCAATATTAGCACTTTCAAGGCTAGTTAAATCCTTGTATTTTTCTACATCAGACTTACGAACCAAGAAACTAATCTTGTTTTCATAGTAAGGGATTGAAAAATCAAAGACTTCTTTTCTCTCATCAGTAGCACTAATTCCTGCAACTGCTAGGTCAGCCTTCCCAGTTTGAAGACTGGTCAAAACATTGTCAAAACTCATGCTTGAGATTTCCAATTTCACCCCAAGTTCATCAGCGATAGCTTGGGCCATATCAATATCCGCACCGACTACCTGATTTTTCCCGTCAACTAAGGATTGGAATTCAAAAGGTGCATAGTCAGGACTAGTCGCCACAACTAATTTCCCCTTTTGCTTAATGGCCTCAACAGCTGACTGAGAACCATTAGAACCCGACTGGCAAGCCACTAAGAAGAAACTTGCAAGAAAGCTACATAAAACAAATATCCATTTTTTCGATTTCATAAATAAACGACCTCTCTGTTAATTTTGTATAATTATAACTCTATCCAAGTTGCTTGTCAAGTGTTTTTTTGAATTTTTATCTTAAAAATATTTTTTTCATTCAAAAAAGGAGCTATCTATTGATTTCAAGCTCCTTTTTATACAGAATGACTCTATTTTATAGTTCGACAATCTTACCTGTTTCAAAGTAAACAACCCATTCACAGATATTCTTGGCATAGTCTCCAATACGTTCCAAGAAGGCAATCACTTGGAAATAATCACGACCTGTAACAATGGCATCAGGATTTTTCTTGATTTCTTCTGTAGCCAAGTCACGAATGCTATCAAAGTAATGGTTGATTTTTTCATCCATTGCTGCTACTTCATAGGCCTGATCTACTGAACCATTGAGATAGAGTTCAAGGGCTGCTTCGACGAAGTTCTTGACATCGCGACCCATTCTCTTTATTTCTTCTTCAACAGCTGGGATGCGTTGCTCCCCCTTCATACGAATTGCCGCCTTGGCAATGGAAACGGCATGGTCACCCATACGTTCCAAGTCAGATACAGCCTTCAAGACTGTCAAAACAGTACGCAAGTCCTGAGAAACGGGTTGTTGAAGGGCAATCATTTCAAATGATTTCTTTTCCAATTTCACTTCGTATTCGTTCACTTCTGCATCGTCTTCGATGACTTCCTTGGCCAAATCACGGTCATGCGTAACAAAGGCACGCACTGTCCGATTGATTTGGGATAGCACTTCTTGTCCCATTGCATAGAACTGGTTGTGCAATTTCTCCAAATCTTCTTCAAATTGAGAACGTAACATCATTTATCTCCTTATCCAAATTTTCCTGAAATATAATCTTCTGTTTCCTTGTGTTGTGGGTTGAGGAACATCTTCTTAGTATCGTTAAACTCAATCAAATCTCCATCTAGGAAAAATCCTGTCTTGTCAGAGATACGAGAGGCTTGTTGCATGGAACGTGTAACCAAGAGCATGGTGTATTTATCTTTTAGAGCATACAAGGTTTCCTCAATCTTACCAGCCGAGATAGGGTCCAGAGCTGAAGTCGGTTCATCCAAGAGAATGATTTTAGGACTAGTTGCCAAGACACGGGCAACGCAGACACGTTGCTGTTGTCCGCCTGAAAGCCCGATAGCTGAATCATGCAGGCGATCCTTGACCTCATCCCAGATAGAAGCTCGTTGCAAGGCTTTTTCAACCGCCTCATCTAGAACCTGCTTGTCCTTCACTCCATTGATACGAAGCCCGTAAACAACATTTTCGTAGATAGACATAGGGAAGGGGTTTGGTTGTTGGAAAACCATACCGATTTCCTTCCGCAATTCAACTGTATCTGTACGCGGGCTGTAAATGTTGTGGCCGTTATAAACCACTGAACCAGTTGTGGTTACCTCTGGATTAAGATCCCCCATGCGGTTGATAGCCTTTAGGAGGGTTGATTTCCCTGATCCAGATGGACCGATCAAGGCTGTAATTTCCTTGGGTTGGAAAGATAGGGAAACACTATTCAAGGCCTTTTTTTGATTGTAGTAAACGGACAGGTCTGACACCTGTAAAATCGCTTCTGTCATACTGTTTCCTTTCTATCCAAAGTGTCCTGTTACGTAGTCATTGGTTGACTGTAGTTTGGCATTTTGGAAAATATTAGAGGTCTTATCGTACTCGATCAAGTCACCCAAGTAGAAAAATCCTGTGTAGTCACTAGCACGCGCAGCCTGCTGCATACTGTGGGTCACGATGATGATGGTAAAGTCCTTCTTCAATTCCAACATGGTTTCTTCCAGCTGGGCTGTCGCAATCGGATCCAAGGCAGACGCCGGCTCATCCATCAAGAGGATGTCTGGTTTAACAGAGATAGCACGAGCAATACAGAGACGTTGTTGCTGACCACCTGATAGAGTCAAGGCTGATTTGTGTAAATCGTCTTTTACCTGATCCCAAAGGGCAGCCTGGCGAAGAGAGGTTTCTACAATTTCATCCAAGACTTGCTTATCCTTAACTCCTGCACGTTCATGGGCAAAAGTGATATTGCGATAGATAGACTTGGCAAAGGGATTTGGGCGTTGGAAGACCATTCCAATGTGCTTACGCATCTCATAGACGTTGATTTCTGGACGGTTGACATCAATCCCTTGGTAGAGGATTTGACCTGTTACCTTGGCAATATCAATCGTATCATTCATCCGATTGAGGCTGCGGAGGTAGGTTGATTTTCCTGATCCAGATGGTCCAATTAAGGCTGTGATTTTATTTTTTTCAAATTGCATATCGATGCCCTTAATAGATTCATTTTTACCGTAGTAAACATGTAAATCCTTAGTAGAGAGGGCCACTTTCTCTTCAGGAAAGGTGATGATATACTTTTCATCCCAATTATATTTTGACATGGCTTCTCCTTTAGGCAGCGGTTAATTTCTTATGTAGATAGCTTCCGAGTTTGCGGGCTCCAAAGTTAAAGATGAGGATAAAGATGAGGAGCACGGCCGCAGAACCTGCTGATACGATAGTTCCATCAGGAATGGTACCTTCACTGTTGACTTTCCAAATGTGGACAGCCAAGGTTTCTGCTTGACGGAAGATTGAGATTGGGCTAGTCACACTGAGAATGTTCCAGTTTGACCAGTCAAGGGCTGGAGCGGATTGTCCTGCTGTATAAATCAAAGCAGCAGCCTCACCAAAGATACGACCAGAGGCCAAGACAACACCCGTCACAATACCTGGTAGGGCTTCTGGAATAACCACATGGACCACAGTCTCCCAACGAGAAATCCCAAGGGCCAGACCAGCTTCACGTTGCGTATGGTGAACATGTTTCAAACTGTCCTCGACATTACGAGTCATCTGAGGCAAGTTAAAGACTGTCAAGGCCAAGGCACCTGAAATAATTGAAAATCCATACTCAAACTGAACTACAAAGATCAAGTAACCAAAGAGACCTACAACCACTGATGGGAGTGAAGATAAGATTTCAATACAGGTTCTGACAAAATTGGTCACAGGACCTTTTTTAGCATATTCAGCTAGGAAAATCCCAGCTCCCATAGATAAAGGCACAGAGATAATCAAGGTAATAACTAATAGGAAAAAGGAATTATAGAGCTGAATTCCAATCCCTCCGCCTGCTTGGTAAGAAGATGATTTGCCAGTCAAGAAAGACCAAGAGATGTGGGGCAAACCACGAACCAAGATATAAAGAATCAAGGATGCCAGGATGGCAACAATAATTCCTGCAATCGAGTAGAGGACAGCTGTTGCAAGTTTATCTAATTTCTTAGCGTGCATAGTTTTTCTTTCCTCTTTCTTTCGTAATCAATTTAATCACACTATTGAAGGCCAAACTCATCAAGAGCAAGACTAAGGCCAATGACCAGAGAACGTTATTGTCAACTGTTCCCATAACGGTATTTCCGATACCCATGGTCAAAACAGAGGTCAAGGTCGCAGCAGGTGTTGTCAATGAAGTTGGGACAACGGCTGAGTTTCCGACCACCATCTGAATGGCCAAGGCCTCACCAAAGGCACGAGCCATCCCAAAGACCACCGCAGTAAAAATCCCTGAACGCGCCGCCTTCAAGGTCACGCGCCAGATGGTTTGCCAGCGAGTGGCTCCCATAGCCAAACTAGCTTCACGGTAGTGACGAGGCACCGCACGCAAACTATCGGTTGTCATAAAGGTTACCGTCGGTAAAATCATGACAAAGAGAACGAAAATCCCTGACAAGATCCCAAAACCAGTTCCACCAAAGACACTACGGACAAAAGGAACTACGACCTGCAAACCAATAAATCCATAGACGACTGAAGGAATCCCGACTAGCAATTCAATGGCTGGTTGCAAGATTCTAGCACCTTTTGGTGAAACTTCAGTCATAAAGACTGCCGCACCGATGGCAAAAGGAGTTGCGATAAGAGCTGACAGAATTGTGACAATAAAGGAACCCAAAATCATGGGAAGGGCACCAAATTGTTTACCTGAAGGATTCCAAGTTTGTCCAAAGAGGAAATCAAAGATATTGACTCCATTGACAAAGAAGGTCGACAAACCTTTTTGGGCTACGAAGATCAATATCATGGCCACAATGATGACAATCAAAGACAGACAAGCAAAGGTCAAGCCTTTTCCTAGTTTCTCTAGACGAGAGTTCTTTGAGGGAGAAAGTAATTTTTTAGCTAATTCTTCTTGATTCATTAGTGACTCCCTTCTAGTGCTGTTACCGTTCCGACAGCATCTTTTTCAACCTTCATTTCCTTGACAGAAATATAGCCCATTCCCTTAACGATTCCGCTTTGCGCTTCATCTGAGAGGACAAAGTTGAGAAACTCTGCCACCAATTCATTAGGCTGACCTAGGGTGTACATGTGTTCATAAGACCACAAAGGCCAGTTATTGGTTGTAACATTTTCAGCAATCGGCTCATAGCCATTCAACTTCATGCGTTTAACCGAGTCATCCACATAGGCAAAGGCTAGGTAAGAAATGGCTCCTGGTGTCTGGGAAACAATGTTTTTGACCATCCCGTTTGAATCCTGTTCTTGACTCTGCACGGCAGATTGACCATCCATGACAACACTGTCAAAGGTTGCACGCGAACCAGAACTTGCCGCGCGGTTGATAATGGAAATGGCTAGGTCTTTCCCACCGACTTCTTTCCAGTTGGTCACTTGACCTGTGAAGATGCTACGGAGTTGTTCAGTTGTCAGATTTTCAACATCAACTTCCTTGTTCACAATCACTGCCAAGCCCGCTACAGCAACCTTATGGTCCACTAGAGCGGATGCGTTGATACCGTCTTTTTCCTCGGCAAATACGTCTGAATTTCCTACATCAACGGCTCCAGACTGAACCTGAGATAAACCTGTACCAGATCCTCCACCTTGGACGTTGACTGTTTTTCCAACGTGCATAGAGCCAAATTCATCTGCTGCTGCTTCGACCAAGGGCTGAAGAGCCGTTGAGCCAACAGCTGTCATGGATTCTCCACGATCAATCCAGCTAGCACATCCCGCCAAAGAACCTGCTAGCAAGAGAGCCGCAAGGGATAGAGCGAGTTTTTTCCTTTTTTTCACTGTTTTTCTCCTTGAAAATAATGGTGAATGCTGTGAATTTTTTCAACTATTTATTTATGTTTTTCTTTTTTAAAATTGAGAGCAAACTGAAGTTGATAGCTTAATTTTACTAGTCATTTGCTCAGTTGCCGTCTCCACCAAATTTGACTTAAAATGAAAGATAATTTGAAAAAATCCATACTTCCACTATAACATAGACAAGCTACTTTGACTAGCATTTTCACTTGAATCTGAGGCCTTTTGGAAAATAATTTTTCAAAACATTTCCAGTCACCTTTCCAAAACCCAAACCATTGCCTTGAACCAAAACTTGGTACCAACCATTTGGCAGACTTTCCGCCAGCTGAATGGTTTCTCCAGCCACATACTTTACAAATTCCTCTTGATCAATTTCAACCGACTGCTTGACCTGACTCGGTTTCAAGGCTAGACCAAGAGCAAAACTAGGCTCAAAGCGTTTCTTCTTAAAAGTGCCCAAATGCAGGCCATTCCGAGCAATCTTGAGTTTCCCTAAATCTGGCAAGAGTTCTGGCAAGAGATAAAGTTGGTCACCAAAAGTCTGCAAGATTCCCCTTAGATTGACCTGCAAATGTTTTTGGGCAAATTCCTGCCACAAGACAACTTGTTCACGGCTGAGATTACTCTTACTTGCCTTACATTTAGGAGCTGGATTGTCACCTCTAAATTGTAAATGAGCTACAAACTGTCCCTCTCCCTTAAAATGATGAGGATACATCCGAGCCGTTTCTGGCAGGTCAATACCAGCTACCATTCCATTGATATGCTCTACTGGTAACAAATCAAAATCATACTCCTCCAGTAGCCAATTGACAATCTCTTCGTTTTCTTCAGGTGCCCAGGTACAGGTTGAATAAACCAAGCGACCACCTTCTGCTAGCATTGTCACGGCATCTGCTAGAATTTCTCTTTGAAGACTGGCGCATTGACTCGGATAATCTGAACTCCAATAGTCCATAGCATCTGGTTGCTTACGGAACATCCCTTCCCCTGAGCAAGGGGCATCAAGAACGATTAGGTCAAAATAGCCCTTAAAAACCTTGGCCAAACGGTCAGCAGATTCATTGGTCACCACAACATTTGTCGCTCCAAAGCGCTCCATGTTTTCTACTAAAATCTTAGCCCGTTTGCTTGAAATTTCATTGGAAACCAGGATACCTTCACCTGCTAGATAGGCTACTAATTGAGTTGATTTTCCACCCGGTGCAGCTGCCAAGTCCAAAACCTTCATACCAGGACTGGGCTGGGCTACCTGAGCCACCATCTGGGCAGCAGGTTCTTGCGAATAAACCAAACCAGTAGCATGCTCAGGCGATTTCCCAGACACCTTCCCGTAGTAGCCCCAAGGGGTTTGAGGAATGGGATCAGAAAAGGAAACTGGCGCTTCTTTTAAAGGATTGACCCGAAAGGCAGAAACCGCTTCCTCCTCAAAAGAGGCAAGAAAATCTCTTGCCTCATCTCCTAGTATCTTTTCATATTTTTCAACAAATCCTTCTGGAAATTGCATTTAAGTTCTTTTCCTTTCGTAAATATAGGACTGAATTTCCTCCTGCATCTCAAGAGGTAGCATCATGACCGGTTGTCTGGTTTGAAAATCAAGCGGTTGACCAGATAGAGTCACAACCTCATAACCAAGGCTTTCTCCCAAAATACTAGCAGCAGCATAATCCCATGGTTGCAGATAGGTGACATAGGTCAACAAACGCCCTGACAAAATCTTGGCAAAACTAATGGCCGCACTCCCATAGACTCGAACACCAAGCACAGCTCGACTCAAATCAGCCAGACCCCATTCGTTGGTTTCCAGCATACCACTATTTCCTGCAATGAGAAAATCTCCAAGTGGTTTTGCTTGAAAGGGAGCTAGGGGCTTATCATTTAGACAAACTGGAAATTCCCCACCACCGTGGTAACAATCCCCTTTGACCACATCATAAATCAGACCAAACTGTCCCTGACCATTTTCAAAATAAGCCACCATAACAGCAAAATCTTCCTGCTGGGCCACAAAATTATTGGTCCCATCAATCGGATCAATGACCCACACCTTGCCCTCTTGAACCGAGGCTCGCAGACAGCCTTCTTCAGCGCAAATCTTATCCTCAGGATAACGGGATAGAATTTCATCAACCAAGAGTTCCTGAACTTCCTTGTCCAGTCTGGTCACCAAATCTGTTGGAGAGGACTTGGTCTCAACACACAAGTCTTCCTGCATGTGGTCAAGGATGTACTGGCCCGCTCTCTTAATAAGCTCTTTGGCAAATTCAAATTTACTTTCCAAGAGAAATCTTCCCTTCCCCTTTTTCCTTGGCAGTCTGAACTGCTCGGTAAAGCGAATAGCCACTAACTGTTTCAAATTCTCGTCCCAAACGTTTTTCTTCGCTCTTACTTGGCACGACCGCCTTGAATCCCTTGTAGGAGTCCAGTAACTTTTTAGCCTCTACCTTGCCTTCATAGGCAGCTTCAACATCATTAAAAAAAGAAAGCACTGAAGCAAGTTCTTCAGTGCTCCACGACAAATCTAGTGGGTAACTATACTGTTTGTTCATTAACTAATACCAGCTCTCATTCTTGCTTCTTTTAGTTCTTGCTTACGGTAACTACGAGGGAGAAAAGCACGAATCTCATCTTCATTAAAACCGATTTGCATACGTTTGGCATCAATAATAATGGGACGACGCAAAAGACTAGGATACTGCTCAATCAAATGAAGCAATTCTGATACCGAAATACTTTCTACATCAATATCTAATTTTTGAAAAATTTTTGAACGAGTTGAAATAATGTCATCAGTACCATTTTCGGTCAAGGAAAGGATGTGTTGCAATTCCTTTCTTGTTAAGGGACTGGTCATAATATTATGCTCCTCAAAGGGCACCTTATGTTTTTCTAACCAGGCCTTTGCCTTACGACATGAAGTACAGCTCGGTGATAGAAATAGTGTAATCATGCTTTTCTCTTCTTATCTATACTTTGCTAATTCTATTATACAAAAAAATAAAGCGCTTGACTAGAGATTTTTAGAAAAAAAAGCCTATTTTTTCAAGAAAAATAGACTGTTTGCGAACGATTAACTTTTTTTGGATTTGATTAATTCATTCTTGACAATAGTTTCGAATCACATACCTAACTTATTTACTCAAAATAAGAACATCTTTAGTATTATTTCCTAAGACTTTTCAGGTACAAAAAGCCAAAGAAGCTCTCATAGAGGGCAAAAAAGAGGAGGAAGGCATGAAGAAAAAAGGTCTCTGGCAAAATCAGAATAACAGGATCCTTGGCTGGATCAAAAAGCCAGGTATCATCTCCCACAAAGAGAATTTGATGGAAAAGAGTAAAGAATTGGTCAAAACCAATCAAAACTCCCCCAAGACCAATCAGCAAAGGCAAAACCACTAGAGCTAAAAGCTCTTTACTAAATAAAGATAAAAAGCCCTTTTTCACAATCCCTTTGACAAAGAAATAGAAACTTGGTAGTGTCACAAGAGCAACTAGCTGCACCAAGTGAAAGAGATTCTTCACCACCGCAAAGTGATGTAGCCCAGATACTGACGAACGAAAATCTGGCATCTGCAAGACCTGACTAAAAGGATTGGTCAGGTAATTCATCAAGATATGAAAGTTGTACTGAATAGTTTCTGGTTTTAGATAGACTCGATCCGTTAAGTTCAGCCACTGAATTTCCAGCGGATAGAAAATCCAAGCCAGATAGATGGTCAGAAGGATTGAGAGGGAGAGGAGAAAGAGCATAGAGCCCCAAAAGATCAGTTTAGTTTTCATCAAAATCCCACTCCGCAAGGCTAGAAACTACATGAGTCGGTGCGATTGGTAGGTCTGCTACTTCTTCTGCCTTGGTAAAACCTGTCGTCACCAAGAGCGTTGGAATGCCATTGTCAATCCCAGCTCGAATATCAGTTAGGTAGTTATCCCCGACCATGATTAATTCTTCACGTTCCAAACCTAAGTGCTCAACCGCCTTGTCCATAATGATGGCATTTGGTTTTCCGATATAAACAGGCTTCACTCGTGTTGCCACTTCAAGAAGGGTAATCAGTGAACCAGCACCTGGCAAAAGACCACGCTCTGTCGGGATGTTGAGGTCAGGGTTGGTTCCGATAAAATGAGCTCCCTTTTGGATAGCAAGAGTTGCTGTCGCAAATTTTTCATAATCAACTTGCCAGTCCAGACCTACTACCACATAGGCTGGATTATCCTTGTCTTCCACATAACCAGCCGCCTTGATGGCTTCCTTGAGACCTGATTCTCCGATAACATATACCGTCTTTTCAAGCCCCAAGTCGTTCATATAGTCGATAGTCGCCAAAGTAGCTGTGTAGACAGTCGATAGGGGCGTATCGATATTAAAATTCTGAGCCAACATCTCTTGAACACTCTCTGGAGTGCGGGTTGTATTGTTGGTCACAAAGAGATAGGGGATATCCCGCTTTTGCAATTCATGGACAAAAGCTTCTCCTGCTGGAATTCGATCCTTCCCCTTATAAATCGTTCCGTCTAAATCAATTAAATAGCCTTTATATTTCATATTTTTCTCTAATCCTTCTTCATTTCTTGCCAAGTAATGATAGCTTGGGCATTGGTAGCACCGTCGCTTGTAATCTCATGTTTGCTCTCCAGTCCAGTCCGTTCAACAGCCGATGTAATCACCCCACCTGGTCGAACTTCCTTGACATACTTGAGATTGATTTTCTTGGGAATATAGTGGGTCAAAAAATCCGCTCCCATGACCTCAAAAATCCAGTCCAAGTATTTACTGTTGTTGACATGGCCATTCATATCCAAGTCGTAAAAACGAACATGGTAATCCTTGCTGATTGGTTCTTCCAAGGACTCATACTTTGGTCCGCGGATAAGTTTTTTATCAAAATCAGACTGGTAAGGAGCCACAATCTCAGGTTCTACAGCATGGACTTTTCGACTGTCTCGGTCCATGAGAACAAAGGTCGCCAACATGTGGATGAGCTCCTGCCCTGCTTCATCATAAATGGTAAAGCGACGATAACAAAAGAGTCGATTGTAGCTCAAAGCTTCTGTTTCAATGGTAATTTCTTCCGCAAAACGAGGCAAACGAACCACTTCAATATCATAGTCTGTGATAATCCAGACCAGATTATAGTCTTCCAAAATGGCCTTATCACTAACTCCCAGTTCAATCGACTGCATCCCTGAAACTTGCAGTGACAGCAAAATCACATCTGGAAGTTTGATATGACCGTTCATATCAGCCATATCAAAAGGAATTTTCATTTTCATTTGATAAGTTAAGCCCATGATCCTACTCCAAAATAAATCGTTCTGCTACAGTGTCTCCCAAAAAGAGACCTCTCTTTGTCATGCGCACGCGGTCACCCTCAATCTGCATGAGACCTTGTTGCACCAAGTCATTGACAATTTCGCCATAAAGTCCCTCAAAGGACCGGCCAAATTTTTCCTCAAATCGTGTCATAGAAACCCCTAATTTCTTGCGGAGTCCTAGGAACATTTCTTCTTCCATTTGCTCTTTTTGACTCAGGTTCTCTTCTGTGATACGAGCATTGCCTTCCTCAACCGCACTGAGATAATGACGAATGGGACCATGATTTTTATAACGAACACCATTGACATAACCCGATGCCCCAGCACCAATGCCATAGTATTCAGCATTATCCCAGTACATGAGATTGTGGCGACTTTCAAAACCGGGTTTGGAGAAATTGGAAATCTCATAATGCTCAAAACCAGCTCGCTCTAGCTCTGCAATGATGTACTCAAACATCTCCGCTTCCAGTTCCTCTTTAGGCAGAGACAATTTCCCACGTCGCATCCGGTTCATAAAGACCGTGTGATTTTCCAAAATCAAGCTATAGAGACTCATGTGGGGAATATCCAGTCCAATAGCCTTAGCCACATTTTCCTTAACTTGCTCCATGGTCTGGCCAGGCAGCGCATAAATCAAGTCGATAGAGATGTTGTCAAAACCAGCCAGTTTCAGGCGGTCGATATTTTCATAAATATCTTTCTCCAAATGACTGCGCCCAATCTTTTTCAGCATCTTGTCATCAAAGGTCTGCACACCTAGCGAAACACGATTGACAGCCGAGTTCTTCAAAACAGCAATCTTGTCCGCATCCAAGTCACCTGGATTGGCTTCAATGGTCAACTCTTCCAAGACTGACAAGTCCAAGTTTTTAGTCAAGCCATCCAGCAATACCTCCAGTTGCGGAGCCGACAGGGCTGTCGGTGTACCACCACCTATGTAGAGGGTTCGTAATTTTTGAATGTCATAAGAACGAAACTCTTCCAGCAGATGCTCCAAATAGCTATCAACTGGCTGATTCTTGATGAAGACCTTTGAAAAGTCACAATAATAACAAATCTGGGTACAAAATGGGATGTGCACATAGGCTGACGTTGGTTTTTTCTGCATAGTAATTATTATACCACAAAGACAGGTTAGGAGAAAAAAATCACCATCCCCAGATACATAGTCCGTCCAGAGATGGTGATGGTTTATTCTTCTGTTATGTCAATAACGATCTCTTCTGATTCATCAAGAGTTTCGGCCTTTTCTTGCCATTGCTCCTTGAGATTATTGAATCGATCTTTTGATACTTCTGTCGCTTGACGAGCACATGATTTGGCTTGAGCAAGGACACTGTCCACAGTGATTTCACCTGACTCAACCTGTTCTTTGGTTTTAAGAACAAAATCTGTAGCCTGCTCCTTGACTTCTGTCAGTTTTCCACAGACCTGCTCCTTGGCATACTCAGGATCTTCTCTCAAATCATCTAGAAAATCTTGAGCCTGACTGCAAACTTGTTTGCCCTTGTCGCTTGTTAAAAACAAGGCGAGAGCTGCACCTGAAACGGTTCCTAAAAGGATTGAGGATAGTTTACCCATAAGAATTCTCCTTTTTTATTTTTTGAAAAATTTACTTGCTACACGAAGAGCTGACAAACTTGCACCAGTCTTAAGTGTTTTTGAACCAGCTGAAGAAGCTTTCTTGCTCAAGACACGCGCATGGTCATTGAGGTCTGAAACAGATAGAGATAAATCTGCCACTGCACTAAAGAGTGGATCAATCGTTGCCACCTTGACATTGATATCATCTGCCAAGACATTGACCTTAGCCAGCAATTCATTGGTATGATGCAAGGTCACATCCACATCTGAAGTCAAGGTTTTAATCGTCTTCTCTGTTTCATCGATAACACGTCCAAGCTTTTGTACAGTAATGATTAAATACACTAAAAATACAATCAAAGCAAGGGCTACAAGAATATATGCAACTTCTAACATTTAGTTTTCCTCCTCTGAAATATAGTAAGGGGCCTTCTTTCGATTTTGATATAGAATGATAAAAATACCAAGACCGATAAGGACAACTGATAGCCATTGAGACACTCGAAGACCAAAGAACATGAGACTATCTGTCCGCATACCTTCGATGACCATACGACCGAAACCATACCAAATCAAGTAAAAGGCAGTGATATGACCTCGTCTGAGACTCTTCCATTTTCGTCTGAATATCAAAATTAAAGTAAATCCAAGTAGATTCCATAGAGACTCATAAAGGAAGGTCGGTTGACGGTAGCTCCCCTCAATATACATCTGGTCACGGATAAAGCCAGGTAGATAATCCAAATTATCCACTGTTGCACCATAGGCTTCTTGGTTAAAGAAATTACCCCAGCGTCCCAGACTTTGAGCAATCATGACGCTAGGCGCCGCAATATCTAGGAAATCCCAAGTATTGATGAGTTTACGATCAGCAAAGATATAAAGTACAAGGGCACCAGTAATCAAACCACCGTAAATGGCCAAACCACCATTCCAAATGGCAAAAATTTCTCCCAAGTTCTGACTATAGTAATCAAAACGGAAAATAACATAATAGAGACGAGCTCCTAAAATAGCCAAGGGAAAGGCTATCAAGATGAAATCTAAAATATCGTCTGGTATGATCTTCTTTCTAGGTGCTTCTTTCATGGTCAAATAAACTGCAAGAATCAAGCCTGTCACAATACACAAGGCATACCAACGAATGGCTAGAGGGCCTAGATGAATAGCAATTGGATCAAGCATTAGGCACCTCGTTTTGAGCAATGAGATTTGTCAAGCGTTCTTCGAACAAACGAGTCGCATCAAAGCCCATTTCCTTGGCACGATAATTCATGGCAGCAGCCTCAATCACAACAGAGATATTACGACCAGTTTTAACTGGGATACGGATACGAGGAATGGCTACGCCAGAAATTTCTATTTCCTCTGCATTGTTTCCAAGACGATCAAACGTCTTATGTGTATCGTAATTTTCCAAGTAAACAGCCAGCTGAACTTGTGAAGAATCCTTGACAGCACTCGCACCGTAGAGGCTCATGACATCGATAATCCCAACCCCACGAATTTCAATCAGGTGTCTCAAGATCTCAGCTGGTTCACCCCAAAGAGTAATCTCATCCTTGGCAAAGATATCGACACGGTCATCAGCTACCAAGCGGTGGCCACGTTTGACAAGCTCTAGACCTGTCTCACTCTTACCGATTCCACTATCTCCCTGAATCAAGACACCCATCCCATAGATATCCATCAAGACACCGTGCACACTGGTACGTTCTGCCAAACGAGAATCCAGATAGCTAGATAACTCTCCAGACAAACGACTGGTTGCCGTACGGCTGGTTAAAATGGCAATCTTACATTCTCTGGCTGCCTTTAGCATCTCCTCAGGAACCACCAAACCACGAGCAACAATAACCGCAGGTGTCTCAGGTAGAAACATTTTTTTCAAGACTTGGTAACGGTTGTGAGAGGACATCGAAACGAGATAGGACCACTCCTTCATTCCCAAAAGTTGAATCCGCTCAGGCGTATAATAGTCAAAATAGCCCGTCATTTCAAGACCAGGTCGCGTAATGTCCGCGGTATTAATTTCCTTTTCAAGTAATTCTGGTTCGCCATAGACAATGTCTAGTCTAAGCTTTTCAATCACTTCTTTTACTAAAACCGACATCATTTCCTCCTTCAAATGAGTTCTTCTCTCTATTATATCAAATTGTAGGAGGATATTTCATATTTTTGCAGGCTTTGAAGTATTTATTTATACTCAATGAAAATCAAAGAGCAAACTAGGAAACTAGCCGCAGGCTGTACTTGAGTACGGCAAGGCGACGTTGACATGGTTTGAATTTGATTTTCGAAGAGTATTAAAAGAAAAAAGACTAGATTTCTCCAGCCTTTCATTTCTAATTAGAATTTTTTACGTTTACGAGCTGCTTCTGATTTACGTTTACGTTTTACAGAAGGTTTTTCATAGAATTCACGTTTGCGTGTTTCTTGAAGAGTACCAGCTTTAGTAACCGCACGTTTGAAACGACGAAGTGCGTCGTCAAGAGATTCATTCTTACGTACTACTGTTTTAGACATTTTTTTCACTCCCTTCAAGTTCAAGATCTATTCTATTTTACACGTAAAAGGAATAATTGTCAAGAAAAAATCCGGTTTAATTTTGATTTTTTTGCCATTTATTCAAGTCTTGAAAGCATCAATTAAATAGAGAAACTGAAAGAGTTCATTTTTTTATTTTTCTAACAAGCTGAGCGCTTCAGCATCTGCAATGATGGTCACATCAGGGTGATTTTGGAGGCTACTTGCTGGTAGGTTCTCAGTCACTGGGCCAGACACTGTTCCTGCAATGGCTTCTGCTTTCGACTCACCATAAGCAAATAGAAGGATTGACTTGGCATCCAAGATATTTTTAATCCCCATTGAAATGGCTTGGGTTGGAACATCTTCAATCTTGTCAAAGAAGCGAGCATTGGCTTCGATAGTAGACTGGTCAAGTTCTACAAGGTGAGTTTGACTGTCAAATGGAGTACCAGGTTCATTAAATCCGATATGTCCATTGCGACCGATTCCCAAGATTTGGAGGTCAACTGGATAGTCAGCCAAAATTTGGTTGTAGCGTTCAACTTCAGCTTCAGCATTGTCCTTAACCCCACGAGGCAAGAAACTTTCTTTAAATGGTTTTTGGTTGAACAAGTTTTCTTGCATGAAGTAACGGTAAGACTGTGGATTGGATCCATCAAGTCCTACATACTCATCAAGGTTGACACTGGTTAGATTTGAAAAATCAAGGTCACTCTCAACGATTTCCTTATAAAACTCAAGTGGGCTACTTCCTGTCGCAAGTCCTAGGGTTTGAGCTCCATTGGCCAATTTATCCTTCAAAATCTCAAAAGCAACTTTTCCACCTTCGATTTGGTTTTCAACTTTAATAACTTTCATCTTTTTATCCTCCGTTTCAATCTATATTTATTATATGGTATAGACCAATTTTTGTCAAGTGAAAACGATTTAATTTCTAAAAAAAGAGCGACTATACTTGAAACATGTTATAATGGATAAGATTAGAACTTAGAAAGAATGAACAGATATATGAATACAGCTGATTTTGATTTCCACTTACCCGAGGAATTGATTGCCCAAACGCCCCTTGAAAAACGGGACGCTTCTAAACTCCTCATTGTCAATCGTGAGACGGGAGAAATGCAGGATAAACACTTCCACTCTATTATTGATATGCTGGAACCTGGTGATGCCCTTGTTATGAACGATACACGTGTTCTCCCTGCCCGCCTCTATGGTCAAAAGGAAGAAACTGGAGGTCATGTGGAACTGCTCCTACTCAAAAACATTAGTGGCGATGAATGGGAAGTTCTGGCTAAACCTGCCAAACGCCTCAAGATTGGTACTCGTGTCAGCTTTGGTGATGGTCGCCTCAGCGCTGTCGTTACGGAAGAATTGACTCACGGGGGCCGCATTGTCCGCTTTGAATACCAAGGAATTTTCCTAGAAGTTTTGGAAAGTCTGGGAGAAATGCCACTGCCACCTTATATTCATGAAAAACTGGATGACCGTGAACGCTATCAAACTGTTTACGCCAAGGAAAGTGGCTCTGCTGCTGCACCAACTGCTGGACTGCACTTCACCAAAGAACTACTAGCAGAAATCCAAGCTAAGGGTGTTCATCTAGTCTATCTGACTCTTCATGTCGGACTCGGAACCTTTAGACCCGTTTCAGTTGACAATCTGGACGAACACGAAATGCACTCAGAATTCTACCAACTTTCTGAGGAAGCTGCTGCCACCCTTCGAACTGTCAAGGAAAATGGAGGCCGTGTCATCGCTGTTGGAACCACTTCCATCCGCACCTTGGAGACTATTGGTTCCAAGTTTGATGGGCAAATCCAAGCAGATTCTGGCTGGACCAATATCTTTATCAAACCTGGCTATAAATGGAAGGTTGTGGATGCCTTCTCAACCAACTTCCACCTGCCAAAATCAACTCTGGTCATGTTGGTTTCTGCCTTTGCAGGCCGTGAATTAGTCTTAGACGCTTATCACCATGCCATTCAAGAACACTACCGCTTCTTTAGTTTTGGCGATGCCATGTTTATCTATTAATTTCATAATGAAAAAACGCATATTATCAGGCATTATAAAAACTTGATAGTATGCGTTTTGCTATGGATAAAAATTGAGTTAATTTATTCTCAAGCTCGGATCTTTCAAGCTCTGAACACTGGCATTGATAACCGCGCCGACAATTAAAATCTTAGCGATGAGAATAAACCAGAACATCATGACCACCACGACGACGGAACTGAAAAAACGCACGTCCACTATGTGATTGACATAATTGTTAACATAGACTGAAAAGATATTAAGTAGTAAGACCAGAGTCAATAAGACAAAGGCACTACCTGGTAATACAGAGCGAATTCGTCGGACCTTAACATTGGGCAGGAAATAATAAAGCATGACCAGGATGGCAAAAATCAAGGCATAGACCAAAGGGCCTGTTAGGTCTTGCAGATAATCAAAGAGAGGACTATCCGATTTCCAATAACTTTTGACAAGGTTGAGGAGCATACGGCCAAAGACACTGAGAAAGAGAGCTAAGGCAAATAGAATCTGCAAGCCAAAACTGACAAACAAACTCATGAGCTGATGGGAAATCAGTCCACGATTTTTTGCTACTCCGTAAGCTTTATTAAAGGCTTTCTGTAGGAAATTCATGGACTTTGAAAAAGTCCATAAAGCTGATAATACCGCAAAACTCAGTAAACCTGTTGATGGCTGGGTCAGAACTTCCATTACAATTTTTGCAACAACATCATAAACCGTATCAGGTAAAAACCCATTAGTCACGTTTAAAAAATTTGAAACAGAAATATGAAAATAAGGCAAAATGTTGACCAAAACTAATAACAAGGGGAAAATCGAAATCAACCAATAGTAGGCCACTGCGACGCTGGTCAACTCACTATCTGATGCTTGATAATAATGTAAAAAAGCTTTTAATAAAGGCTTGTCTATCAGCTCTTTCCACCACTTCTTCATATCATACTCCTTTATTTACAATCTTATACTCAATGAAAATCAAAGAGCAAACTAGGAATCTAGCCGCAAGCTGTACTTGAGTACGGTAGGGCGACGCTGACGTGGTTTGAATTTGATTTTCAAAGAGTATTAACTAATTTCTTCTTACCAATTCCACCATATCATAAGGCAGGGTATTGGCTGCTTCCTTCAAGGAATAGTTCTCTAAGTTATTCACATTTTGTCGTAACTTCTTGGAATACTTGGTCGTAATCAATCGTTTTTCTTCATATTCGAAAATCAACTTTCGCTCCAGATAATAGCCTCTCAGCATTTCATCGATATTGTTGGGTTTGACACGATTGATAACCCGTTCGACAAAGGCACCACTGGTGATGATAGCTGTTTCACGGAGACGAGAATCCTGCATGAAGCTGATTAAAGAACTCTTATAAACCCCTTTAAGGTTCTCCAGACTTTCGATAATCATCTCAGTATTTTCTAAATAGAGCTCTGCAATTTGGTCATAGTCAAGGGCTCTGAGTTTCTGTGATTCTTCATTTCTCCAACTGCGAAAAGTCTTGCCTAAGGTAAAGACTTCGTGAAGGAGAAAACGTAAAATCCGCAAGGAAACAAGGAAATAATAGGTCAATCGTGAAGCAAACTTGCGATTGATACTTTGTTCCATGTTTTTCAGATAACGTTGGTAGACTCGATAGGCACGCTCACTCATCTTGCCTTCTTCGTAGGCCTGTTCCAAACCATCACTTTCAATACTGAGGATGAGAAGTTTCAAGGTCTCCCAGTCTTCTTGAGCCCCCTTATTTTCTTGACTCAAGATAAGATTTTCTATTCGTCCATGGTAATTGTCAATGGCTGCATAGAGAGGGAGCTTATTCTTATGAGTTTCAAGTTCTTGTTCTAACTCCGAAGTAACCTCATTCAAAATGGCGATATGCATGAGATAATCCTTGCTTTCTTCCTGTTCATCCGAAAGATGGGGCAAGACCAAGAGACCTGTTAAAAAGCTTACAAGTGTCACACCTGCGACGAGGAAAAGCAAGAGAGGATACTCCTGCTCTAGATTACTTGGTATCAGAAGAATCGTAGCAATCGACACCGTTCCCTTAACGCCTGAGAAAGTCAAGAGAAGCATGTCCTTCATATACTTATTCAGTTTTTTCTTGAGGCGTCGTGTCCTGTAGGCATAATAGCCATAGATCATGACAAAACGAATGGCAAAGAGGAGAAAGGTCAGGGCTATAAGAGATAGCAATAAAAGTAGGGGATTATAGATTGGATTGGTCAAGATAGGCTCTGCTATCATTTCCAACTCCATACCTAAAATCACAAAGACAGAACCGTTGAGCATAAAGTTCACTGTGTGCCAGACCGTCTCGGTCACCGTATCCACTTGGGCTTCGAGGAGCGTGATTTTCTTGAAGCGACTTGCCTTTAAAATCCCAGCAACTACAACGGCAATAATCCCTGAAACGTGGACTTCTTCTGCCAGGAAGAAGGTTACCAAGGGCAAACTCAATTCCAGAAGGAGCTCACTAGCAATATCCGTTGCTCTCACACTTAGCAAGAAGCTATGAAGGAAACGGTTGATCATGGCTGTTAAAAAGCCAATCAAAAAACCGCCTAGAATTGAAAAGATGAGCGAACTACTAGCTTGCCCAAGGGAAAAGGCTCCAGTTGTCCAAGCTGTCAAAGCTACCTGAAAGGCCACTAAACCAGATGCGTCATTCAAGAGTCCTTCACCCTTAAGGATATTGGAGACGCGCTTAGGAAAGCTAAAGCGCTCAGAAAGAGAGGCAAAGGCCACTAAATCCGTTGGTCCAAGGGCCGCCCCAACAGCCAAGCAAGCTGCCAAAGGAATACTAAACCAAAGAAGATGTGCCAAGCCTCCCAAACTCAAGGTCGAGATGAAAATCACTGGAAATATGAGATAAACAATGATTCGCCAGTGTTTTAAAATAGCCGTAATATCCGCTTCTTCCGACTCTCTGAAAAGCAAGGGCCCGATAACCAGTGCCAAAAACAACTCCGTATTGAGGTGAAAGTCGGTATTAGGTAAAAAGAGACCAATCACAATTCCCAAAAGAATTTGCACCAAAGGGAGAGGCAAAAAGGGCAGGAGCTTATTGGTAGTACTTGAGAGAATCAAGACCAGTAAAAATAGGATGAGGTAAATCAGTAATTCCACGCACGTCCTCCTTAATCTTTTTTACAACAAGATTCAAAAATCTCCTTCTGCTCTTTGATTTTTTGGTCAATCTTGGAACAATCCTTGTGCTCAATTTTTCTCTGGCACCGTTCCATTTCAAGAGCAACTAATTTTTTCTTGATTTTAAGCATTTTTTTGCTCATATGCGCTTGGTCTAACACACCCACTGCTCGTTCGTGCTGGGTTGATTCGACAAAATTCTGGCGCATGGCATCCAGCTTTTCACGTAGGTATTGTTTATCCATGTCTATATCTCTCTAATTTTTCAATCATCACTAAAAATGGTGGGTTGTTGACTTGGTTTAAAGTTCGGTAAATAGCAGCTGTGTACTCTTGTTGGTTCAACTGGCTAACAAAATCCAAGACAGCATCCCTCTCGAGGTCGCCTCCTTCATGACCATAGTAGATCATGATAGCAATCCGTCCACCTTTGACAAGCAAATGACACAGTTTTTCTAATGCTTCGATCGTTGTCTGAGGTTGGGTGATGACAGACTTATCAGCTGATGGCAAATAGCCCAGATTGAAAATTCCTGCCTTGGCTTCTGTCACAAACTGGTCCAGTGTCTCATGACCTTGCAAGATTAATTGGGCATTTGTCAGGCCAGCTTGATGCAAACGCTCTTGGGTCTTTTCCAAGGCTTGTTCCTGAATATCAAAGGCATAGACTTGCTTGGCTAGCTTGGCTAAAAAAAGCGTGTCATGGCCATTTCCCATTGTCGCATCCACTACGATATCTTCTTTTGTCACTACCTCAGCCAAAAAATCATGTGCCATCTCAAGTGGTCTTTTCATTTTCAAACTCCTGTTTTACAGCCTTGCATCCTTGAACACTTCCACGACGTCTCATTTCAATTTCAATAGCATTTAGCACTTCCCATTTATTGAGGCTCCACATAGGACCAATCAGCATATCTCTAGGTGCATCTCCCGTGATTCGGTGGATGACGATATGCTTGGGAATGATTTCCAATTGGTCGCAGATGACCTTGACATATTCATCCTGACTCATCAACTGCAAGCGTCCTTCATGATAATCTCTTTGCATACGAGTATTTGTCATAAGATGGAGCAAATGCAGTTTAATCCCTTGAATATCGTTATCCGTGACACAGCGACGGACATTTTCAATCATCATCTCATGGGTTTCACCAGGAAGTCCATTGATCAAATGAGAAACAATCTCAATCTTGGGATACTTTCTCAAACGCTTGACCGTTTCCACGTACAATTCATAGGAGTGGGCGCGGTTAATCAGGTCAGAGGTTGTTTCATAAGTAGTCTGCAAGCCCAATTCTACCGTCACATGCATGCGTTTCGATAACTCAGCTAAATATTCAATGGTTTCATCTGGTAAACAGTCTGGCCGTGTTCCGATATTGATGCCTACTACACCTGGCTCATTGATAGCCTGCTCATAGCGCTCTCGGATGATTTCCACCTTTTCATGGGTGTTGGTAAAATTTTGAAAATAAACCAGATACTTCTGAACATCCGGCCACTTACGGTGCATAAAGTCAATTTCCTTATAAAATTGCTCACGGATAGGCGCGTCCGGTGCTACGATAGCATCTCCAGAACCTGAAACTGTACAAAAAGTACAGCCTCCATGAGCCACAGTCCCATCACGATTGGGACAGTCAAACCCCGCATCAATAGGGACTTTAAAGGTCTTTTCTCCAAATAGTTTTCGATAATAATCATTCAAGGTATTATAAGATTTCATAACTTTCATTATAACAAAAAACATCTACAATCTCAAAAGCCTGACTTTCCTATAAATTCCTCTGTTTCTCGTTTCCTTTAGCGATTTTTTATGATACAATATGGATATGATTTTAATGAAATTAGCATCTATTTTATTATTGATACTGACCTTAGTCGTCTGCATTATCATAACCAAACTTTTTAGATTAAAAAAACTAGGACGAAACTTTGCGGATTTGGCTTTTCCAGTCTTGGTATTTGAGTACTACCTAATCACAGCTAAAACCTTTACCCATAATTTCCTCCCTAGACTGGGACTAGCCCTCTCACTCCTAGCCATTATTCTCGTCTTTTTCTTCCTTCTAAAAAAACGCAGTTTTTACTATCCTAAATTCATCAAATTCTTCTGGCGTGCAGGATTCTTAGTAACCCTTGTCATGTATATCGAGATGATTGTTGAATTGTTCTTAATGAAATAATCGAATCCCTAAACATTTTCTAGGGATTTTTGCTTTCTCTACAAAATAGGATAGACAATAACACTATACAATTTTATACAAAGAAAATCCCTTAGAAACTTATATTCTAAGGGATTTATCTTCTATCTAGGACAGAGTTTCTCTCTGATCTTTAATGATAAAGAAGGTATCAAAATTTCTAGTCTTCTTTTTTACCTTTAGTGGATACTAATCCTGCACTCAAACCGAGAAGAGCTAAACCTGCTGCTACTGCTGCTTGGCTTGCCGCACTTCCTGTATTTGGTAACTGGGCTTTGTTAATTTGACTAGATTCACTTGAAGCGATTGGTTTTTTAGCTTCTTGAGTTACTGGTTTTGTTGTTTCACCAGCTGTACCGACTTCTACGATACGATCCTGAGCCATAACTTTATCATAGTTATCCTTTTCAGTTCGTTTACCATTTTCAACCTCAATCAAGTGAACACGGACACCTTGTCTTCCTTCTTGAATGACACGGGTTTCACCTAGATACAACTTATCAGACTTACGCTCCTGAACTTTGAAGTCGATGGTTTCTTCTTCGACTACAAGTTCTGGTCTGTTGAGCACAAGATTTTTCACTTCGTCTTCTGGAAGAGAAGTGCCTGGGTTGGTCCCCACTTCCACGATACGATCTTGTGCAGCGACTTTATCATAGGTTTCTTTGAGTTGGCGTTTACCATTTTCCACTTCGATCAAGTGAACACGGATGCCTTGTCTTCCTTTTTGAATGACACGGGTTTCACCTAGATACAACTTGTCAGACTTACGCTCCTGAACTTTGAAATCAATGGTTTCTTCTTCGATTACAAGTTCTGGTCTGTTGAGCACAAGATTTTTCACTTCGTCTTCTGGAAGAGAGGTGCCTGGTTTTGTTCCAACTTCCACGATACGATCTTGTGCAACGACTTTATCGTAAGTTTCTTTAAGCTGATGTTTCCCATTTTCCACTTCAATCAAGCGAACACGGACACCTTGTTTTCCTTCTTGGAGGACACGGGTTTCACCTAGATACAACTTATCAGACTTACGCTCCTGAACCTTAAAGTCAATGGTTTCTTCTTCGACTACAAGTTCTGGGCGATTCAGAACAAGATTCTTCACTTCGTCTTCTGGAAGAGAAGTACCTGGATTGGTCCCCACTTCCACGATACGATCTTGTGCAACGACTTTATCGTAAGTTTCTTTAAGCTGACGTTTTCCATCTTCCACTTCGATTAAACGAACACGGACACCTTGTTTTCCTTCTTGGAGGACACGAGTTTCACCTAGATACAACTTATCAGACTTACGTTCCTGAACATTGAAGTCGATGATTTCTTCTTCGATTACAAGTTCTGGTCTGTTAAGGACAAGATTTTTCACTTCGTCTTCTGGAAGAGAGGTGCCTGGGTTGGTTCCGACCAAGACGATGCGGTCTGTTGGTGCCTCTACCACTTCATGGAGTTTTTCTTCCTTACTCCCATCAGGATTAGTGCTTGTAAAGATACGTTCCTTACCAACTTTTCCTTCTTGTTCTACACGAGTTTCACCAAGATACAGTCTTGAATCTTTTTTCTCAACTATCTTGTAGGCCAAATCTTTTTCAACAAATTCGAGTTTTGGAAGATCTTCTTGTACAGCAGCAACTGTCTTCTCAGAAACTGGTTTTTCCTTAGTCAACTGGATACGGTATTCCTTGACTTGTTTTCCACTTTCTGAAACGAGGCGAACAAGTACTGGAAGGCTATCTTCTCCACTATCTACCACAGTTGAAGTTACTTGATTGTTTTCTTCAACTGCGACTTTTGGACGTTGACCTTTATAGGTGATTTGATAATCTTGACGATTTTCAGCGAAATCAGGGAGTTCTTTTCCATCTACAAGAATCTTCGATTGAGTGCTTTCTTGAGGCAATTCGCTTGGTGCAAGGAAGGTCATCTCAATCATCGCAACACCGCTCTTATCTGCTTTACGCTCCATACGCCACCTCATAGCTTTGGCTTTGACAGCTTTAAATGTTACGTTGATTTCATCACCAGCTGCAATGTCTTTATCCGCGCGATAAGGAACAGCTTCCCAATTTTCTGGGTTGTTGAATGGATGTCCTGATTCGTAAGCTTGGTAGTTTGAATAGTAGGTCGGTACTTCAAAGTCTGGACCGACATATCGCTCTAAAACAAGTTTAGAAGGCGCATCCGTACCACTATCTGCAAAGAAGTGAAGTTTGGCTTGAGCAACAGTCCGCTCTACAATCTTACCATTTTCACGGAAGATCACACCTGCTGATACTTCTGGATTAGAAGATGGCGTTGGAGACCAGTTTGTCCAACGACGATTTTCAGAGTGATCTCTATCATTGATATAGTCAACCCGGTCATGAGAACTGTCGTCAATATCATTAGTTGCTGAAGCAAAGGCCTGGTTACTGTTTTCATCATAGTTAGGGTTATCTGAAAGAACCTCACCAAGTTTGTCTGTCACTCGTACAGTGAAATCAGCAACAAGGTCACTACCAAGGACACGACCTCGAACAGTAAATTGACCTGCTTTTGTCAGATTTTCCGCTGGAACTTCTTCCCATTCAACTGTCGGGTCTTTTGTTTCGTAGCCGTCTTTACCTGTGAAGTAAACTGGAACCTTAGTCGGCAATTCAAGTGCTTGACCTAGTTGCAACAAGCGAGCTTGTTTAACCGCAGCAACAGGTTTACGAGAAAGTAAGTCTTTATCCTTAGTGAAGTGCAGACGGTATTCTCCTAAGATGTCGCCATTTTCAGCTTTCGCGATGACACGAACTGGCTCACCTTCACGAACACTTGGAACGACGGTAGCGAGACCATTGTTGCTAACACTTGCTGTGACTGCAGGAACTTTTCCATCTACAGACTCAAGGTAGTAGTCTGTCAAATCAGGGTTGAAGTTTGCTAAGTCTTTGCCGTCAACTTGGATTCTTGTTTGTCCTTGTTTGGCTGCCGCAACTTGTTTCGCAAAGATTTGTACTTCTGTGATAGACGTTCCACGCTTGTTATCTGCTTTAACCATGCGAATACGAACAGCATAGGTTTCAACTTTATCAAAGCTAAAGTGGTTCATTTCTCCAGCCTTGAGTTGAGCAGGGGCTTTTAGATTAGTCACTTGTTTCCAGTTAGCAGAATCATTAAAGACATGGTCCTCATTACCTACAAAGCTAGGATTCTTAGGAGCTGTTGGAGCAGTATTACCAACATAATACTCAATCACATAAGACTTCGGTGCACCAACTCCATGGTCTTCGTGGAATCCGACACTTAGATTATCAACGGAGCGTTTGCTCAAGATACCGGAATCTCCAAACAGAACACCGACTGAAGCTTCTGGATTACTACGATTCCAGTTTGTCCAACGATTGGCTGGTCGGTCATTAAAGGAAATCAATTTATCGTTGACATTTGAAACAGGGTCGGTTGGATTTGAGTCTGAAGCAAAGGCAAGTGGCAATTCTGAACCGGTCCATTGGTCAGAAATGTTTGCACCTTGCTCAGTTTGAGCAGATACGCGAACATGAAGTTTAGTTGTTAATTGAGTGCCTTCTAAGCGACCATTAACTGTAAAGACACCTTCCTTAGCGTATTGCTCTGGACGAATCGCATCCCATGCAACCTTAGCTGATGAAACGTGACCATTTGAATCATATGTACGAACGCTTTCTGGTAATTGTGGTGCTTCTGCGATTGGAGTTGTCACACTAACTTCTTCAACTGAAACGATGCCTTCTACAGATACTTTAGCACGCGCTTCCAGGTCAATTCCTTCAACTTTACCTAACACTTCAAAGCTTTGATAGTGGTCTAGTTTTTCTTTCGGAATAGCTTGCCAAGTGACTTTGTGAGCTTTAGGGAAACCTTTGTCATACTCAACCGTTACTGTTGACGGAAGAGTAGGTTCTTGGTGTAAATCTGTCACTACATTCACAGGACGTATGGATTGCGCAATCTTCTTCTCAGTATTGGCTTGGATAGTGAGATTGATTTTACCCGTAGCACCCTCATATTCAGCTTTCAGAGTGAGTGCTCCTGGTTTATGCAACTCAAGCATTCCTTTTCGGACTACAACTTCCCCTTCACCGCTTGTAGAGAAACTCACCTTATCAGCTGGTAATACAGCTTGCGTTCCATCTTGATAGTGAGCTCGAACTGACAAGTTGACTGTTTGGTCTTCTTTGAGACTGTCAGCTTGTTCCACTTGCAAGTTCAAGTTAGCAATTTTGGGTGCTTCTTCTAGGAATTGAATTGCATAGGTTTGAAGAGGGCCACCATCTTTAGGCTGAACAAAGATGCTCGCACGCATGCCGTTTGCTGCGCTTGCTTGAAGAACTGTAACATCAGCATTTTCAGCACTTGCTGTGACTTCTGGCAATTGGGCACCATAAGCAAGAGTGCGGTATTGCATTGGTTGTTGACTAGTAAGCCCTGTTACTGCCTCACCACCAACAGTAATAGTTGGCACTACAGGTGCTGCAGCATTTCCTTCTTCTACCACAAGGGTTGCATGAATAGTTTCTCCAGCTAACTGACCAGTCATTTGAATACGTGATTCAGCTACTGAAAGTTTGGCTTTATCTGCTTCCGCAATCTCCCAGCTATCTACTTCGTAGTCTTGTACACTTCCATCGGTTACAAGTATTGACACATATTTATCTACAGTGTTCAAGTCTGCTCCTGGAGCAACACGTTTAACTGTTGGTAATTCTTTCGCAATTGCTAGAACCTCGACACGAGCCTCTACCTCACGTCCATTTGCTGTACCTTTAACAGTCACAACTCCTGCTTGACTAATATCGACTTGAGACCAAGTTACTGGAAGTTTTTCACGACTACCATCGCTGTATACAAAACCTACTGTTTTCGGCATTTTTGGTTCTTTACCAATTAATGTACGAACTCTTGCTACTTCTGTCCCCAAAACAGTCTTCTCTTGTCCTTCTTTTTTACCAGTAAAGACAGTTACTTGACTAGATTTCAAGAGATCTGAATGGGCTGTCAGTGTGAATTTCCCTGCTTGTTCAGTTGATTTGACAATTGCAACCCCTTTACCGTTAAATGCTCTACGAATCCAAGAACCATCTGCTTGCGCCTTATATCGTTCACGGCTGGCTTGTTCTCCGTTATCGACACCGACAAGTTGACCTTGTCCGTGCAATTGGAAGCGAACCAGATTATTAGCAGTTGGTACTACATTCCCTTGACTGTCAACAATTTCATAGTAGATGTAAGTCAAGTCTTTTCCATCTGCTGCGATTGCATGATCTTCTTTGATAAGACGAACAGCCGCTGGCTTACCAGCAGTCGTAATCTTATCTCGAGCAATTTCCTTGCCAGATTCATCACGAGCAATTGCTTCCAAGGTACCTGGTTGATAAGCAACTTTCCATTCAAGATAAAGTTCATTAGCATTAGCACCTTCTTGGTAAGTTCGTCCATCGCTAGTTTGTTTTTTGTTGAATTTCTTCTCTCCTAGAGACTGGCCATTTAAGAACAATTCTACACTAGAAGCATTCGAATAAGCACGAACTGGAATCTTACCTTCTGAGTCAGCTACTTTGGATGCTAATTCTTTGTTTTCCCAGTTCCAGTGAGGAAGGAGGTGAACCATTGGTTTCTTCTTAACAGAAACCCATTGGCTTTGGTAGAGATAGAAGTCATGTTTTGGAATACCCGCTGTATCTACAATACCAAAGTAAGAGCTTTTAACCGGCGTGTGGTTTTGGTTGTGCCATGGAGTTGGTTCACCGATATAGTCCGTACCTGTCCAGATAAATTGACCAGCATAACCAGCATTATCACGGTCAAAAGTCCATGAAGCGGTTGCTGTTTTCCCCCAACCAACACGATCATTCCCATAGTCAGACTGTTCATAATTACGCTCAGGACCGTTACTATGTTTCAATTCACGTTCAGGGCGATAATAGCTACCACGTGTACGAGTAGCAGAAGATGTTTCTGAACCATAAATCAACCAATTAGGATGTTTTGCGCGAAGGGCCTTGTAGTTATCTTCAGAATAGTTAAATCCAACCGCATCCAGTTCATCTGCAATTTTCTCATGTCCACCACTACCATTACCGAAACGGAACTTATCTGCTCCCATGGTAACATAACGAGTCTTATCAACACCCTTGATAACCTTGATCAAACGTTTTACAGTTGCTAGAGAGTGGGCATCACCATTAGCTTCACCAATTTCATTTCCGATTGACCACATAAAGATAGCTGGGTTGTTTTTGCCTCTTTCGACCATGGTACGTAGGTCAAAATCAGACCATTTTTCACCTTTTTTAGCCTCAGGGTGAGTAGCATCTTTCTCAAAGAAACGGCCATAGTCATAAGGTTTCTTTCCGCCATACCAGGTATCAAAGGCCTCTTCTTGAACAAGCAAACCAAGTTCTGCTGCGATTTGCAAAGTTTGCTCACTAGCAGGGTTGTGGGTTGTACGAATCGAATTCACTCCCATTTCCTTCATCTGTTTCAGTCTACGGTACTCAGCCTTGTAGTTTTCTTCTGCTCCAAGCGCTCCGTGGTCATGGTGCAAGGAAACTCCATGGAATTTAATGCGTTCACCATTCAAAGAGAAACCTTCATTTGGAGTCCAGTTATAGTAACGGTAACCAAACAGATCCTTCTTAGCATCAACCAACTGACCATCACGGTATACACGCGTAATCAATTCGTACAAGGCAGGTTTGTCGTTTAAAACTGTCCAGAGTTTTGGTCTTTCAACTTCTAAAATCGCATCAAGACTAGTTACTTCATGTGCTTTCAAGGTACGGCTCTCTGTACGTACTAGACCTGTCACAGCCTGACCACCACGTTCAACGATTTGATATTCTGCTACAAGTTCATGGTCTTTGTCGTCCGTATTGACGATTTTGCTGGTCACATGAGTTTCAACCTTGCCATGTTGTTGTTCTTCAAGTTTTGGTGTTAAGATGGTTGTCCCATTTTTCTCAACATGCACCTTATCTGTCACTTGTAAAGTCACATCACGATAGATACCACTTCCTGAATACCAACGACTACTTGGCTGTTTGTTGACTGCATGAACAGCAATTACATTCTCACGACCATCTTTGTTCAAGTATTTAGTGATATCATATGAAAATTGATTATAACCATTTGGATAATGACCCACTAACTGACCGTTGACATAAACTTGAGAATCCATGTAGACGCCATCAAAAGTAAGGCGAACATTTTTCTTGAGGTCTTTTTCATCTAGTTTGAAAGTCTTGCGATACCAAGCTTCCCCACCGTTAAGCTGTCCACCTTCATTTTGTGCAGGAGATTCATGATCGAAATTGTTAAAGATACTCCAGTCATGCGGTAAATCTAATTTTTTCCACGTAGATACATCTGCATCCGGTTTAATGGCTTCCTTAGAATTCGCATTGAGTTTAAAGTGCCAATTTTGATTAAAATTCACTTTCCTGTCTTCAATCATTTGATTGACTTCTTCATTTGTCACAGCTTTAACATCTTCCTTGAGCGGTTTTTCTTGACTTGAAGCTTGTGATTCTATCCTTGGAGCTTTTGCTTCCGGTTTAGCAGACACTTTTTCCTCTTTTGGAGTTACGGCTTCATCTTCTTTCTTCTCAGATGAAATAGACTCAGTTACACTAGGTTGTTTTTGTGCTGTCCTTTCAACTACATTTTTAGTTTCCAAAGCTTGATCAACCTTTTCTTCTACTATTGGTTTTTCCTCTTTAGGTTTCTCAGCAGTATGAGTAATAGGTGTTTCATCCGCATAAACTATAGATTCTCCAGCTATATTTCCACCTAATAGAACTGCACAAGTCCCAATCATTACTGAGCAAGCTCCCACAGCAAACTTACGAATGCTATAAACTCTTTTCCGATTCCAATGGCCTTTCCCCATAAAACCCTCCTTTTAGTAATCGCTTTCATTTTTGTGTAAGCGCATAACTTTTAATAGTCTTTTATCCTTATTTTATAAAATAATATAGGAATTTTCAATACTTTAAGCACATAAAATAATATTTTTGATTGTTTTTTCTAAAATTTGTGAAATAATTAAAAAAACTGAATGTAGTTTTAAAATAAAAATGCTCATTAACATTTAAATTAAAAGAATTAAAAAGTCCCTTTAAAAGGAACTTCTTCTATTTATAATTAAAAGTCTCCCCTGCCAACTTATCAGCTAGCTTGGGAAAGAGGGTATAAAACTTATGAGCCAAGTTTAACAAAACCGGGAGATTGAGTTCACGTTTGTTTTTTCCTATAATCTTGACAATCTTTTTAGCCACTGCATCTGGTTCTAGCAGGAAGCGGTCAACAGACTTGAGATAGGTACCATCTGGGTCAGCCTGGTCAAAAAATCCTGTTCGGATTGGTCCTGGATTGACTGTTGTCACATAGACTCCATATGGCATAAGTTCGAGGCGTAACGCATTTGAAAAACCAATGGCCGCAAACTTGGTCGCTGAGTAGAGACTAGACTTACCAGTAGCAATCAAACCTGCCATACTAACGATATTGATGATATGGCCTTTTCGACTTTCCTTCATTCGAGCCGCAAGGCGACGAGACAGATTCATCAGAGCAAAGGTATTGACCTCGAACATTTGATGAATATCTTGGTCGGAAATCTGGTCAAATTCCTCAAAGATTCCGTAACCAGCGTTGTTTATCAATACATCAATCTTGCCATAGCGGAGATAGAGGTCTGCTATCAGAGTTTCTAAGGCTGAATCATCGGTAATATCGATTTCAATCAATTCTGCATGGGGATGGTTTCCGTAGAGTTGGGCTAATTTTTCCTTATTTCGACCAAGCAAGATGAGTTGGTCATTTGGCAGGAGTTTGACCATTTCTTTGGCTAGGCCACCGCTTGCTCCAGTAATGAGAATAGTAGGCATACTTATCCTTTCTCAATCTTTTAGATTTCCACTTCTTCTAAGTCTTTGACCACATGGACATTTTCAAAAACACTAGCAGCGTCTTTTTTGAGCTTGCTGATATCTTTTGAGAGGAAACGGGCACTGATATGGTTGAGCAGGAGGCGTTTAGCACCTGCTTCTACCGCTACTTGTGCAGCTTGCATGTTAGTTGAATGACCATGATTACGAGCAATTTTTTCATCACCCTTGCCATAAGTGGACTCATGGACAAGGACATCGGCATTGACAGCCAGACGCACACTAGCATTGGTTTTTCGGGTGTCACCAAGAATGGTGACAATCTTACCTGGACGTGGCGCTGAGATATAGTCTGCTGCCTTGATTTCAGTTCCGTCTTCCAAAACAACATCCTGACCGTTTTTGATTTTTCCAAAAAGTGGGCCAAATGGGACACCAGCTGCCTTGAGTTTTTCAGCATCCAGCGTTCCTTCAAGATCCTTTTGCATGACACGATAGCCAACGCAGAAAATAGTGTGGTCCAACTCCTCTGCATACACTGTGAATTTATCGGTCTCAAGGATTTTTCCTAAAGAATCTTGGTCAAACTCATGAAAATGAATACGGTAAGGCAGGCGCGAACCTGACACACGAAGGCTGGTTAAGACAAAGGACTTGATCCCTTGAGGTCCATAGATTTCCAAATCCGTCTGCTCTTCATTAGCCTGAAAGGCTCGACTAGAAAGGAAACCTGGTAAGCCAAAAATGTGGTCTCCATGCAGGTGGGTGATAAAGATTTTGCTAACCTTACGCGGTCGAATTGTGGTTTCCAGAATGCGATTTTGCGTACCTTCTCCACAGTCAAAGAGCCAGACTTCGTTAATCTCGTCCAAAAGTTTCAGAGCGAGACTTGAAACGTTGCGGGCTTTAGAGGGCTGGCCAGCCCCCGTTCCTAAAAATTGAATATCCATTCGATACTTTCTAATTAATCAATATATAACATGGCTGTGCGGTTTTCCGATCGGAAATAGCGCTTGCCAGAAAAAGCTGTGGCTTCTTGTAATAACTCCTCTTGGCTGTAACCTTTAAGACGTTTACGACCATCAGTCAAGCTTTCCAAATCAGTCAAAGCCGTGAGACTCTCCATGCTAACAACTTCCTCATCTCCAACAGCCTTCATGTAAATCTTGCCAGACTCTTCAAAGACTAGTTGATGGGGAAAAATTTGTGCAATTTCAAAAAGCAAGTCATCCGAAATCTTCTCTTCATTCTCAGAGAAAATTCGACCCAGTCCCTCACTCTCATAACAAAAACCAAAGGATTTGCCCGATAGGTTAAGACGAATAAAAGGCTTGTTTTCTATGGTGAAACTTGGCTCAACGTTGTAAAGATTCAGTTCCTGACTGAGTTCCGAAAAATAATCCGTCGCTGCTTCAGGACTCTTTTTCTGATAGAGTTCTGCAAAGTAAGCATTGACCACGCTGGGAGGAGGAGTAATCAGTGCCAACTGCTCCTGCTCTGTTCTACCAGTTAGAAGTTGGTCCAGATAGACCTTATCCAGACTTGTATAGCCCCCATATTTTAGAGCTAAGGTTTTGATATCAGTCATAAAATTCTTCTAACCTCCATTTGTTTTTCTCGGAAATGTAGCCTCTAATCACTTCGCCGTCATCTTGATAATCACGTTCTTCAAGAATCGCAACACTTTCTAAATCATGAATCTTGTAGGACTTTGAAAAAGGCACGCGCAGAGTAAAGGACTCAAAAATATCCTTGATTTTCTCTAAAAACAAAGCCTGCAAATTCTCTCGACTATCCTCAGACTTGGCAGAAATGAGCGCATAGGGCGTTTGGGTCGGCGTAAAATCCTCCACCAAATCCGCTTTATTATAAAGGGTCAGGTGAGGAATATCTTCCATGTCCAGGTCTTTCATGATGGACAGGACTGTTTTTTCATGCTCCTCATGGTAAGGATTGCTGGCATCGATAACATGAACCAGAAGGTCCACATGCTTGCTTTCTTCCAAGGTTGACTTAAAACTGGACACCAACTCTGTCGGCAAATCTTGGATAAAGCCAACTGTATCTGTTAAAGTTACTTGGAGATTTCCCCCCAGATGGATACTCTTAGTCGTCGCATCTAGAGTCGCAAATAGCTCGTCAGCCTCATACTGGGTCTTACTGGTCAAGGTGTTCATGATAGTTGATTTCCCAGCATTGGTGTAACCAATCAAACCAATCTTAAAGGTGCTTGACTCCAAACGTTTTTCTCTGACAGTCGCCCGATTTTTCTCAACCACCTTGAGCTGGCGCTCGATATCCGTGATTTGATTGCGAACGCTACGACGGTTCAGCTCCAGCTGGCTTTCACCAGGTCCACGGGAACCAATTCCTCCTGCCTGACGGCTGAGCATAATCCCCTGACCAACCAAACGAGGCAAGAGGTATTTGAGCTGAGCTAGGTGGACTTGGAGTTTCCCTTCATGACTTCGAGCCCGCATTGCAAAGATATCCAGAATCAACTGCATACGGTCAATGACCTTGACACCGAGAACTTCTTCTAAATTGACATTCTGCCGTGGTGTCAAACGATTGTTGACGATGACAGTGGTAATTTCTTCTGCATCCACCATGAGCGCAATTTCTTCTAACTTACCAGAGCCGACGAAGGTCTTGGAATCATATTTTTCACGTTTTTGTCTGTAACTATCTACAACGACTGCCCCAGCTGTCTTAGCTAGACTAGCCAATTCTTCCATAGAGAGATCAAAATTGTCCATGCCCTGCAATTCCACACCAATCAGCAGGACTCGCTCCTCTTTTTTTTCCGTATCAATCATCTAAAAACTCCTCTATCTGGCTTAAAATGCGGTCTTGCACACCAGCTTCTCCAATCTGATAAAAGGTGACCTGCATGCGGTTACGGAACCAGGTCAACTGACGCTTAGCAAAACGACGAGTCGCCTGTTTTAGACTCTCGCTGGCTTCCTCGAGAGTCTGCTCTCCACGGAAATATGGAAAGAGTTCCTTGTAGCCAATGCCTTTGGCAGCCTGCACATCTGGATAATGGTCAAACAACCACTTGGCTTCGTCTAGAAGTCCAGCTTCAAACATCAGGTCCACTCGGTGATTGATACGTTCATATAATTGACTGCGTTCATCATCCAAGCAGATAATCAATGGTTCATACAAGGTCTCTTGATTTTCCAAATCCTGACCAAAATGGGCAATTTCCAAGGCACGCATAGCACGACGACGATTAAATTGGGGAATTTCAAGACCTGCTTGCTCCACCAAATGAGCTAATTCCTCATCTGTATAAGGCTCCAATCTAGCTCGATAAGCTAAAATTTCCTCATGTGGTGTCTCTCCACCGAGATGGTAGCCTTCTAGCAAGCTCTGGATATAAAGCCCAGTTCCACCAGCGATAATGGCTAGCTTGCCACGACCATGAATATCCTCAATAGCCATCTTAGCTTCTGAAACAAAATCAAAAGCCGAGTAAGACTCGGTTACCTCTCTAACATCGATTAAATGATGGGGAACAGCTGCCTGCTCTTCTGGACTAGCCTTAGCCGTCCCAATATCTAGACCTCTATAGACTTGCTGACTATCACCGCTAACAACTTCGCCATTAAAACGCTTGGCCACTTCAATGGCAAGGGCTGTTTTTCCAACAGCAGTCGGTCCAACAATCACAATTATTTTTGTTTTCATCTTTTTTCCTTGAAAAATTCCCATTTTTTCGTTACTATTATTATAACACAAAAAGGTCAGTCAGAAAAATGTGACCTCTTGAGGGGGCTGGCTGATTAAGAAGATAAAGGAGGAAGACTCATGGCTAAAGGATTCGCTAAAGGTCTTGTAACAGGTGTCGCAGGAACTGTCGCTGCAGTTGCAGGTGCAGTATACGCATTTAAAAAGAAAGTGATCGAACCAGAAGAGCAAAAAGCAGCTTTCATCGAAGAAAACCGTAAAAAAGCAGCTCGTCGCCGCGTATCACGTTAAGAAACAAAAGAAGTTGGGATTTATTGTCTCAACTTCTTTTTTCTATTCTTTTAAATAGCTAGGTCAAACTTCAACTGTGGCTTGACAGGGTCATAATCCACCAACTCAAAATCTTCTGCTTTGATATCAAAGAAACTAGTCCCATCAGGAACATTTAAAACCAAGCGTGGTTGGCAGTTTGACGGCTCACGACGAAGCAATTCCTCTGCTTGTTCAAATTGATTATCATAGATATGGAGGTTGTTGATGAAGTAGAAGAACTTCCCAACCTTCCAGCCAAAATGCTTGGCAATCATCATTTGAAGAGCCACGTACTGCATAGCATTGATGTGGTGGGCCACTAGCATGTCGTTAGAACGCTGGGTCAAGGTCGCATCCAGATAGATTTCTCCATCTACACGGCGGACATCAAACATGGTCTGAAAGGCGCAGGGGAGCAGCCCATCTGTCTCCTCAAAAGCTTGATAATCCCAGAGAGAGATAATATTGCGGCGGTTCCAAGGGTTGGCTTCCAACTGCTTGAGAAGCTTATTGATGATGTCGTGTTTCTTAACGACCGCCCCGTAACGCTCACCAATAGTTCCCGTATCTCCCACTTCCCAGTCATTCCAGTAGTGAACATTGTACTTGTCATTAAGCACGTCTAAGCTATTTGACTGGTCTTGGTAAATCCAGAGCACTTCCTTGATGGCGGATTTGATAGCGATAGGACGCAAGGTTGTAATGGGGAATTCCCCCTTGGCCAAGTCATACTCTGCAAAGGCACCCGTTACGTACTTGGAGTTGGCAACAGTCCCATCCTTGTACTTGGGACGTGCTTGTTCAGAAAAGACGCCGTCTTTGAGGATTCGTTCAATATTCTCTTTAAAAATCGTATCTGCTTTTGTCATTTACTCTCACCTCATTTGTTTCCTAACTAGTATAGCATAAAAAAGAAAAGAGGAACATTACTAACTCTAGGTCAGCATTTTTCCTCTTTTTTATTTTACTGCAATACAAGTGATGCTGCTCCGATAACTCCAGCGTCATTTCCTAGAGTTGCAAGAGCCAATTTAGTAGATGTGCGTACTTGTGGGAAGGTATTTTCATCGTAGACTTTTTGAACACCTTGTAGAAGGAATTCTCCTGCAGCTGACACACCGCCACCGATAACGATTGTTGATGGGTTTAGGATTGAACCAATGTTGGCACAAGCGATTCCCAAGTAACGTGAGAAGTTACGATAAACGATCAAAGCAAGGTCGTCTCCTTCTTTTGCAAGGTCAAAGACAGTCTTAGCAGTTACTTCTTCTCCGTTATCAATCAAGCGTTTCAAGGCTGCATCGCCTTCGTATTCATCGGCATAGCGACGAGTCAAGTTGACAATCCCTGTTGCAGAAGCGACTGTCTCAAGACAGCCTTTCTTACCACAGGTACATGCGATTGGTTGGTCAAAGTCAACAGTGATGTGGCCAAGCTCACCTGCTGCACCAGCAACACCGTGAAGCAATTTGCCTTCTGCAACGATACCGCCACCAACACCAGTACCGAGTGTCATAAAGACAACGTCTGGTTGGTTATCTCCAGCACCCATCCAGCGCTCACCAAGAGCAGCTACGTTGGCATCATTATCGATGAAGAAAGGAATGCCCAAGGCTTTTTCAATCTTTTCTTTGATTGGTTGAAGGGTTTTCCAGTTGAGGTTGTAGGCACCAATAACAGTTCCTTTTTCACGGTCAACCACACCAGGTGATCCCATTCCAATACCTTGGAAGTCTGCTGCTGCCAATCCAAGCAAGTCCAAACGATGTTGAATAGACTCAATCATATCATCTACGATATGACTTCCCTCATCCAAAATGTTGGTCTTGATAGACCATTTTTCTTGGATCTCTCCTGCTGTTGTCAAGATTGCAAATTTGATAGAAGTTCCACCAAGGTCAATCCCAATAATCTTTTGACTCATCGTCTTCTCCTTTTTCATTATGAATTAATTGAAAATGCTTACAGATATAGTATAACAAAAACATCTCTTTTGTGCAAAGGTTTGCATGAAAAAGTTACATTTTATAATTAATAACTATTTATCTCCTAGTTTTTGAATTGCATAGTTTGCTTCTTCTTTTGTAAATTGTCCACTCCAAGGAGAAGTTAGCCTCTCATAAATTTTTGTCTTTGATAAATTGGTATTCTTTCGGTATTCTCTTGCTCGAATTAAGGCATTTGCCTTATAATCTGCATTCAAGTGATCGATGGCATACTGCACTGCTGAACTTGAAAAACCATGCCATGTTAATTGGTCATAGAGAGCTTTTTTTGACATATGTGAAAACGAATTATAGCTTCTCGCTTTAATTAAAGCAGCATTGTACGGGTTCCCATCTGCCGGTTTTGGTTGTCGCACACCATCGTATCCTACATAGTAACGGCCACCATCTACCCATTTGCCCCTAACCATTTCACCATCTGATTTAACATAGTAACGACCGCCATCTACCCATTCATTCTTGGCCATCTTTCCATCTGATTTATAATAATAGTATCCTACCCATTTATTGCGAGGATAGCTGCCTTCTGATGGTAGATTAAGTTTTTGAATTGCATAATTAGCTTCTTCTTTTGTAAATTGTCCACTCCAAGGAGAAGTTAGCCTCTCATAAATTTTTGTCTTTGATAAATTGGTATTCTTTCGGTATTCTCTTGCTGTAATTAAGGCATTTGCTTTGTAATCTGCATTCAAGTGATCGATGGCATACTGCGCTGCTGAACTTGAAAAACCATACCACGTTAATTGGTCATAGAGAGCTTTTTTTGACAGACGTAAAGACGAATTATAGCTTTTCGCTTTACTTAAAGCAGCATTGTACGGATTCCCATCTGCCTGTTTTGGTTGCCGCACACCATCGTATCCTACATAGTAACGGCCACCATCTACCCATCTATTCCTTAGCATTTTGCCTTTAGAATCAACATAGTAACGCCCACCATCTACCCATTCATTCTTGGCCATCTTTCCATCTGATTTGAGATAAGAATTTCCTACCCATTTATTGCGAGCAGAGCTTCCTTCTGCTGTTAGATAATAATATGAACCATGGTTTTTATCATAAATCCAGTCACTTTTAACCTTTTTTCCATCAGAATCAACATAATAACGACCACCATCTACCCATTGATTTTTAGCTCTCTTTCCATCTGATTTGAGGTAGTAATTTCCTACCCAGCCAGACTGAACTTTAGATTGTGATTTATCCTGTTTAGGAGTTGTTTCTTTAGCTTTTTCAGTCGGTTTTGGTGCCGGCTTCGGCGCAGGTTTTGGTGCCGGCTTCGGCGCAGGTTTTGATGCTGGCTTCGGCGCAGGTTTTGGTGCCGGCTTCGGCNNNNGTTTTGAT